>JBCECD010000282.1:0-4295 GCA_039206745.1 Bdellovibrio sp.
CTTCAAAAAAATCTCATGTCGGGGAATTTCATGTGACGGCGGCAGCCAGTCCGACGGCTGTACTGGGAGTGCTCGGCACCTTACAAAAGAGATCTTATATTTATGTAGCCCTGATTGCCTTCGCATTGATTTTTATTTCCGTGTTGGGAAGAAAACACTTCTCAGCCTCTCTGCGGATACTGTCGTCCCTTGAAACGCGAGCTCTGCGCAATACGCAATGGCTGGATAATTTTGAATTGAGTATGCAAAGCACAGAGCGCCGCGAACAGGATTTGCCTTGGCGTTGGCGTTATTTTATCAAAGACCGCCACCTGCATGTCTTTTTCGGTGGGACCGAGGAAGAGCAGGCTTCAGGAGTTCTGATGCGCCTTCACTCCTCGACGGGCCACGTGGAGTGCGTAGGGCGCGGTGAAAATATCTATGCCTATTTGATAGAGCCTTGCGAAGACAGTTATCGGGCTTCTCATCTTCCCTTGGCTCAGGTCTCGCACTTTTCCTTGAAAGAAAATGCCAGCCTGGTCTTCTTTGTCGGCGAAGGCTTGCGCCCCGGAACGTCCTGGGGACGTCATATTGCTTCTCGAGGGGAGTTTGCCAGCACGGCAGAGGATCTCTCCAAGGCTGTCTTGCAGACAGTGCGGAGCTCTTCAGGCTTTCAGGCCAAAGCGGCAGTGCTGGCTGTGCATCGGCGAGGACCGGAGCGACGGGCCTTGTTGGCTTCCGAGTCAGGTGAAGTGATTTACCAATCTGTTCTATAATGAGACATTCAAGACCTCGGTGTTTTTGGCCGAAAAGAATTCTATGAAACGGGTGACGTTCGGGATGTCTCTTTTATGTGGGATTTTTTTAGCAGGCTGCGGTCAGCAGATAGAAAACCTTGTGAAAAATGGCCCGCAACGACTGGAAGATGAAACTCCAACACCAACGCCGTCTCCTTCGCCCTCTCCCAGTCCGGGAGTGTCCTCGGATAATGCCTTAGGCTTGCGAGTGAGTTCCGGAGCGGTCCTTGCCGAGGGCAGTCAGGTTAAAGCGCACCTGACCATGAGCCCCCATCACAAAGTCTTACAGGGCTCAAACATTCAAGGCAAAATCAGCATCAATCAAACGCGCCCTCAATAAATAGGAAGTGGATCCCTTAATTGTTGGTGAAATAAAAGGGAACTTCAATGAGTTTTCCCTCTTTGCTTAGGGCTGAGTTTTGCCCGTCCTTCGGAATATTTCCTCTTTATTGGTGTGTACGCCATTTAAAGTGAGGAGGAGCTCATCCCCTCCCTTCAGATTAGATAGGGCTTTTATCGTGACCAACAATTAAAGGGACCAGTTTATCTCAAATAAGCCTTGCTATTTGGTATCCAAATGGATACTATTGTTAAGTGAAAGCCACCCCAAAGACACTCATTGATTATGAAACAACCAGCGGAAAATGCCCAATTCGAGAGTGGCTTGATGGCTTGGACTTCACCATTACTGCTCGCATAGAGGTGAGGCTCAAAAGGGTGGCAATCGGTAATTACGGCGATGTGAAACCCGTTGGGCAGGGTGTTAGCGAGCTTCGGTTGAAGTTCGGAAGTGGATACCGTGTCTACTTCAGTCAGCACGGAGAAGAAATCATCGTTCTTCTTTGTGGTGGCGATAAGAGTTCGCAAACTGATGATATTGAAACCGCTAAAAGCTATTGGGCGGATTTCAAAAGGAGAAACAATGCTTAAAGCTGGTCGTTCACACGAAAAAGGTTTGATTGAGTGGCTTCAAAAAAGTCCAGACAACCAACGGGAATATCTCAAATCCTCAATTGAGGAAAATGCCGATATGCCCGAGGCCATCATTTCTGCAATCCGCGAAATTGCGGAAGCTCGTGGCTATGAGTCTTTGGCGAAAGAGGCTGGATTGAGTCAAAAAGCTCTCTATAAAATTCTCTCTGAGACTAAAGAAGCCAAGCCTCGTTTTGAAACCATCGCTCAACTTATTCAAGCCCTCGGACTTCGCTTCACTGTAGAAGCCGACCCGCACAAGACGAGAGTAAGCTAAGCCTCGCTCTTCCAGAATCGTTTTCCATTCGTCCAAAACTCCAGCGAACTCTTGCAAGTTTTGCCCATTAGTTTCTTGGGTCTACGGTGGGAATTCGCTGCCATTCCCGAGAAAGAAAAAGTGTGGTGATAACAAAGAAGCCTACCAAAATCAGGTAAACTTTCAGGAGTTTTGTTCCTGAGCTTATTTCTGGGGCTCCTTTGGAGATAAATATCGCGAGGGAGCTCAGCGCTCTCCGGCGGAGTTGGTTCCTGTTCCAGCAGTGATGGAGGCATTTTCAAATGCCTGGCGCTGTTGATAGAAGGCACAGCTTTCAATCACCTGGAACTGACGCATTTCCTTGTTCGCGATAGCTTTTTGCAGATCCTTTTGGTCAGAAGAGGAGTCTTTTTTAAAAAGACTTGTCCATTTGTTGGGAGCGGATTGAGTTGTGCTCAGGGCCTTGAGATTTTCCTCTTGTGCCATTCGTGTGCTTTCAGAGATTTTTTCGAGAGCTTGAGTGAAGCCTGAATTAAAGCTGGCACAGGCGGAGGCCCGGTCTTGAAGGTCACGGAGATCTTTTAAGCCTAAACTTTTTGGCAGCTGTTGGCAGAACTCCTGCGTGAGGGTAAAGCAGTCTTTTTCATTCCAGCAGCGGGTGTGGGATTTCACTTTGGAGTTTTTACCGAATTTGATGTAGTCGGCTTGCACGCTGTCGGAGTCTGTCCTCTCAGTTTTCAGAACAACGGCGGAAAGAATATTGTTATTGTTTTTTAGAACTTCGACAGAGCGTTTGGCGGGAAGAGCGGAGGAGTAGAGAGTGGATGTGGAGGTTTTACCTGCCAGGTCCCAGCGATCTGAACTGGTGGAGAGAAGGCCACCTGTTGTGTTGATATGCAAAGATTGGAAATCCAGAGGAGTTGAGATGTTCAGATAAGTTTGGGCCTGGCTCCAGGAGGTCCACAGGAAAAACAGTGGCAAGACTTTTTGTATCATGACTCATCCTTTTTAAAGCGCGTGCAAAAAAATGATCGCCTTCGTTGCTCGGGCCGTCAGCTTGTACGACCTCCAAAGAGAAGGGGTTTCGGCATCTCCCTCAATCCCTCTTTTTGGCTGTGGTCCTCTGGTGACGCAATCTAAGATTGTTATGCAAGCTCAGATTTTAGGATAACATGGAGTCTTCATTTTGCAGGCCTTCCTTTGTGAGCCTGGATGATGGTCTGGGAACTCTGGAGCGTTTTGTTATGACAGCCATCATATTTTTGTCCAGGGAGAATGGTAGGATGATCGTGGACCCGAGAGGAGGAGAGAATGAAACCTGCACTAGAAAATAATATCAGCCGTAAATTGGTGACAATTCAAAAAAATATGAAGGCCTCGGAGGCCTATGCCTTGATGGCCAATGAGTGGATCCGGCATCTGCCGGTGGTGGATGACAAAGGGGAAATGGTGATTGGCATGATCTCGGACCGCGATGTGTTGCGGGCCAGCCGTCCTGATAAACCGGTGGCGGAATTGATGAGCTCGCCGGTACGAACTTTTGACATCGGCACTCCGATCCGCACGGTGGTGACAGCCATGATAGATGCCAAGATGTCTGCTTTTCTAATCACAGAAAGGGATGAAATCGTGGGGATTATCACCAGTGAGGATATGCTGCTGCTCTTGGCTCAGTTGTTGAAAGAAGAGGCGAGCGCGAAGTGGATTCTCAGTGAATTTTTGGTCAATCCTCTGTTGCAGAAAACAGTGACGATGACCGCCCAAGCGGGGATTTAAGGCCGATCGAGGAAGAAGCAAGTTTGAATCTTGCTTCTTTCTTAAAAGTTGTCGATGATAAAACGACCTATTAGACGAACCTACGAGACTAAGGGAGTTTTGTGAGACAACAAGGACTGTTTTTATTATTGTGTGCTTTTGCATTTTCCACTCAAGCTGATGTGAAATCTTCCATGGATCAAATGCTGGGATCCATTCTGACTCTTAAGCCTTTCATCGTTTCTGAAACTGAATATGCAGATCCTAAAAATGCGCCTCTCATCCAAGACACTTTAAAGCAGATGATTGCTGTCAGCGAAAAGGTCAAGCATGAAGAACAGATCCAAAAAAATGCCTCCCAAGTGTCGGCGCAGAGTTTGACTCAGCAGTTGAAAGAGACAGAGTTGGTTTTCCGAGTGGGGAATAAAAGCTATTCCTACTGGTTGCTGCGCTCCACTTTGAGCAACTGCATGGCTTGCCATACGCAATTGCCGGCGGCTTCCACACGTTTTGAGTCTTTAAGTAACGACTTTTTG
>JBCECD010000282.1:4305-8366 GCA_039206745.1 Bdellovibrio sp.
CCAATGCTTTTGATGAGGCGGAGTTTTTGTATGTGATTCGTAACTTTGACAAGGCCATGGAGTTTTACACCAAAGCGATTGCTGAGTTTCCAGCTAATAAGTTGACGATTGATCGCGTGGAGAAGGCGGTCTTTCGCAAGGTGTTCTATTTCACGCGTGTGAAGCGGGATATGAAAGGGCTGAGTGAATCTCTCAATGCTGATTTGAGGAACAAACAAATCCCCAAAGCGGTGTATGAAATGATCTCTTCCTACAAGGCGGCGGCTCAGTCTTTGGCGGGAGAGAAAAAAGCGGGAGGCTTGCCCCAAAAAGAAGAGGCTCTTCGCCAATACGTTCAGAAGACGTTGAAGGATGAATTGAGTGGGGTTTTTCACTACGAAAATGCCAAAAAGAATCTGATCAATTTACGTTTATCCGGTTGGCTCTATGAGTACCTTGATAAAAATCCGGAGACCTCTCTGCGTCCGGAGATCTTTTATTGGCTGTCGTTCTGCGAGAGCCGTTGGAACAAAGGGGCTTACGACTTCCTGCCAGAGTCTTACTTGAAAAAGTGTGTTGTGGAGTTCCCACGCAGCCCCATTGCCCCAAAATGTTACCAAGAGTACAAAACTCTTGTGACTATGGGTTACACGGGCTCTTCGGGTACGCATTTGCCGAAGGATGTGCAGGCAGAGTTAAAAACTCTTCAGGATTTGATCGAAGGGATCAAGGATCGTTAAGAGTTTTTTTCGAGGTGGGCCGCAGGACCACCTCGTAGGTTCCGATATGCAAATCTTCGGCGATCTTGCGGAAATCCAAAGAGGGAATATTGCGCGGTCTCGGCAGTTGGCGCTCAAAAAGCGATTCTACAGAGACCTCTAAAACTTCGCAGATCTTGAAGATTTGCTCGATGTTGTGGGGTTTTTGTCCCCCTAACCAGTGGTACAGTGTTTTCGCGGGCACTCCTGATCGGGAGGAGAGTTCCGCAACGGAAAGTCCTTGTTCAAGCATCAGCCGTCGTACGTTTTTTCCCATTTTCATGAGTTTATTTTCGCTGCAAACAAAGAAGAGATTAAGACAATTCTCTTTCAGGGGAGGTATTCTCTAAAACGGTCCATTATTCTCCTTGAGGAGAAGAATTTTACAGCCCGAACTGCTTTTTTATTTTTTTAATATCTTCCTCGTGGGCACGGACTTGCAAAGTCACGCCTCGTTCATCATAGGATTCACTGAGAACGCGCAGCTTTTGGCGAATGTCACCGATAGCACCTTGCACATCATAGGGGATGAAGATTTTCTGATCTTTCATGTCGGTCTCAAAGTGTGTTAACAAGCGCAAGCGCAGGGCGGCCACATCTTCTTTGTTGTGAGCAGACAGGAAAAGGGCCTGTGGAAACTCCTCTTGCAGCTGCGCTCTTTCTTCTGAAGAGAGCCGGTCCACTTTGTTTAAAACCAGGAGGCTTTCAATATCTGTGGCGCCGACCTCCGCTAAAACAGAGCGAGTGACCTGCAACTGAGAGCGGAAAGTGGGATCTGAAGAGTCGACCACATACAACAGCAAAGATGCATTCAGAGCTTCATCGAGAGTGGATTTAAAAGAAGCGACCAGATCGTGGGGGAGTTTTTTGATAAAGCCCACTGTATCGGAAATAAGAATGCGAGGCAGTGTTTCGGGATAGAGAATCCGGACTGTGGTGTCGAGAGTGGCGAACAGTTTGTCTGCGACGAAGACATCACTGCCGGTCAACGCCCGCATCAAAGAGGATTTTCCAGCGTTGGTGTAGCCGACCAGAGCCACGGACAACTCCTGCTGGCGACGGGCCCGGCGAGTGTCATGCTCTTGCGCGATGGAGCCGAGCTCGCTCTTGAGTTCTTTGATACGATCGCGGATTTTGCGGCGATCCAATTCAAGGGAAGATTCTCCTGAACCTTTACCGCCGATGCCGCCTCCTTGGCGGTCTTCGCCGGAGCCGGTTTCACGCAGGCGAGGGGCGACATAGGTTAAACGAGCGATTTCAACCTGCAATCGCGCTGCACGGGTGCGGGCGTGGCGACTGAAGATTTCAATAATCACGCCTGTTCGATCTAAAACCGGAACCCCCGTTGCACTTTCTAAATTGCGCAGTTGTGAAGGGGAGAGATCGCAGTCGAAAATCAGAATTTGTGCCTTTTCTTTCGGGGAAGAGTCTGCGGGGTTCTTCTCTTCTGAGGTGGAAGATCCCCCTGTTGAGTCGGTATCCAGATCCTCGACAGATTCTTCGGGAAGATCGTCACTCTCTTCAGGTTCTGGCTCGGCATTTTCAAAGCGCAAGGCTGCCTTGTGTTTTTTCTTCACCACCATCGGGCCGACGACGCCTGTGCCGCCAGTCCAGCGTGCGACATCACGCAGTTTTCCGTCACCCAAAACCTGGGCACTGCGATCAGAGCTGCGCTTTTGCGAAGTTTGTCCGATGACTTGATAACCTAAAGTCGTCACGAGGCGAGCCAGCTCTGCAAGAGAGCCTTCCATGTCCTGGTTGGTGACTTTGGGGAGTTGAACTCCGACTAAAAGGGCTTTTAAAGGCTTGGTGGTGAGATCGTTCATGCCCGAGGTATAACACAGGCATGAATGGAAGTCAGATAAGATCTAGGGACCGAGTACAAAATGCAGTTAGCGACCGCAGACCTGATCCAGAGTGACGTTGTCTTTATCTGGATTGAAAATGCGTCCCAGTTTACCGCGAATGCCACCGGAACTGCGGCGTTCAATCTCACAGGGTTGAATTTGGCTGAATTCATCTGTGATCATAGTGCGGTGGAGGGTGACTCGCAGAGTGTTCAAAGCCGTCTCCGCTTTCACCTTATTGACCAAGGCCGAAGACAGAGAGTTGGCTGCTTGCAGGACATGCAAGATGTCAGTCAGACCCATTTTATAGCGGAAGTATTCCGCCTCATAGACTTGTTCTAAATTCAGGTGTGCTTTTTGTGCGGCTTCATGTTGTTTATGAGCCTCTTCGAGAGCGCCGAAGGCGACTTCCAGAACCTGAGCCTGTTCCAAGCGCAATTCCTTTTTACGCAATTGCAATTGCTGCACATTTAAGTTGCTAAGCTCCAAGGCCGGGAAGTAACCGAAGCCCAAATTGACGGAGCCATTGCGAGTCACGGAGCTGAAAGCCCCGCCATCCACAGAGCGACTCATACCCAAAGAAGCTCCCGACAGAAAACTGAAACCTTTGCTCCAGGTGGCATACTGAGCTGCCGTGATCATATGGCTCATTTGCACGGTCTCAGGAGAATTTTTATGAACCTGCTCGATCAGATCCTGAGGCAGTTGTCCTTCCACCGAAGAAGCGGAGATCGCGACGGGAACAAAAGAGATCTCCTGACTCAAGTCCAAGCCCAGCATTTTACGAATAGCAGCGCGCTCGGTTTTGATCACTTCATCCAGTTGTGAAACTTGAATGAAAGCCATTTCCGCTTGCGCCTGCGCCTGGAGATATTCCTCCATGCGCACAGTGCCCATATCGGCAGGGATGCGCAACTCCTCTTCGATCGCACGCAGGTTTTGGTATTGATGGTAGATGGATTCACGCAGCTGCATATCACCCAGGATGGTGTAGTAGAGAGAGTAAGCCGAAGCATAGGCATTGAGCTCAGCTAAATAGTGAGAAGTCGCTTGAGCGCGCAAGAGCCAGGTGCTCTCACGCAGGTTCATCCAGTTACTGGGCATCAGGAAGGGCAACAACATGGAAACCGAGGTCAACATGAAGATCGGGCCGCTGGAAATCAATGAACCGAGGTTGACGGAAGGAAGAAGATTGCCGCGAGCTTGCGCGACTTGAGCTTTGGCCTGTTGCACATCGTTGAGAGAGATTGCAATTCCGATGTTGCGAGACAGAAGTTCTTTTCTCAAAGTCGATGGAGTGATAACAACTGGACCTAATTGCTTAGCTGGAGCGGAAAAAGCAACGCTGAAGGCCATAAGCACAGACATAAAAACAGATAGAAATTTCATGGAAGTCCCCTTCAAAAGATCTGTGCTCAAAGGGTTATTTCTCTGGGAGCCCGTTGTCAAATAGTGCTTTTATTAGGCAACCTAACTT
>JBCECD010000282.1:8376-8636 GCA_039206745.1 Bdellovibrio sp.
CGTGGCAGGTAACGAGGTATTTCTTTCAGGGTTTGAGGGGCTTTGGCGGGAGAAGGAGCGGTTATGGCGGTGGTTCAATTTCGAAAATATCAACCTTTGGGTTTGCGGATCTGGCATTGGCTGAATGCCTTGGCTATTTTAGGCCTGTTATTGACGGTTTTATTGCGTAAGACTTTTCTCAGTTGGCGGACTAACTCCGCTCTGATTGAGGCTAAACTCCAGGCTGCCGGCACCGCCATCACCCCCGAATTGGCTAAGGA
>JBCECD010000282.1:8646-14670 GCA_039206745.1 Bdellovibrio sp.
CCTCCGCAATCCGATGTGGGATTGGCATATTTATTTGGGCTATCTGCTGACCTTTTTAATTGTGATGAGAATCTTTTTGTCGCTAAAAAACTCCACCCTTCATCCTTGGAAAAGGCTTTCTCAAGTATCGCCGCGCCAGCCGGGAGGCAGTTGGCATCTGTTTGCTGTTCAAGTGGGTTATGCTCTGTTTTATCTGGTGACTTTATTTATGGTGATCTCCGGTTTGATTCTCACTTTTAAGGAGCAATGGGGTCTCGAGAAAAACCTGACCGGGCCTATCAAAGAAGTCCATGAGCTTTTGATGTGGTTCTTTGTGGTATTCGTGGGGGGACATCTTCTTGGAGTTGTGATTGCGGAAAACCGCCAAGACGGCGGTCTGGTCTCTGACATGATTCATGGCGGGGAAAAAGCTCCCCGGTCTTAACCTCAGAGCGCCTCTCTCCCGATCAGTATTTTTTAGGACAGGCTTTGATATTCACATGAAAGATTTTTGATTTTTTGCCTTGAGAGTCGCGCGCAGACCACTCTTGAGGCGCGTCTTTGCCATTGGGATTTTTATTCAGCATTTGAAATTCAAAGTGCCCGGCCCCTTTGTGTTGCCAGCCACTTCGGCCCAAAAGAGGAAAGCAGCCTGAGGGATCGCAACCCTGGAGTTTGTCGTCAGAGCCTCGGGCGGAGCAGGAAATATTTTCTCCACAGCTATATGAAGATTGGGAGCAGGAAAAGGAAGGACCTGATTCCGCTGAGTTGGCGGCGTGAGAAAAAGAGCCGATGAAGCAAAGTGCAGAAAAGACACTGGTTTGAAAAAGACTTGTGGTTGCCTTCATAACACCCCCTGCTCATTATTATGAAGGAGGAGAGGATAGGTGACAAAGATTCTCGCCAGGAATTGTGTGCCCGTCTCAGAGTGAGGCGAACACAGATCGGGAAAACAGTGTTTAGGGACAGATCTCAATCAAAGTGCCGAGGTCCACTTGAGTAAATAGACTTTCAATCTCTTCATCGGTGACTGCAGCGCAGCCCCGGGTCCAATCCTGGTGTGGATGCTTGATAAAACGTCTTTTGAACCAGCTGTTCGGCAGACCATGGATCATAATATCTTTACCGGGATCTTTGATCCCGCGCTGTTTCGATCGTTCCCGATCAAGAGAGTTCGGATAGTTGATCCGTAAAGCCAGGTGGTAGTCGCTGCGCCGATTTTTCATTTCAAAAAAATAAAATCCTTCGGGAGTTCTATTGTCACCTTCGCGCTCCTTGTGGCCGCGCGGTTGCGCGCCTAAAGCCACTTGATAAGTGGCCAGCAGTCGTTCACTGGCGAAGATGTGCAGAAGACGGCGCTGCTTATCTAATAAAAGAAAATCCGGGCGTTGAGGCCAGGGCGTCGGAAAAAGGAATGCCGCTTGACGAGCCCATCGCTCTGCTTCACCACAAAAGGATTTGGGAGGGTGGGTGAGTAGAGACTGCTCCAGCTTGGCGATTTCTTCCGGAGTGTGCATTTCATAGTCAGGCACTTGTGCTGCCGCCGGAGCACCCATCAAAGTCAGTAAAGTAAAAAAGAAGGATAACATGGACTGTATTTGCATGAGGACTTTGTCAGAGGCAAGCTTCGTGTGGAATGACTTGCGGCAATACATGTTTTATCTCTGGAAAAGCCTGGGTTTCATTCTGTTTTCAGCTGCTTTCCAACAAAACGGGAGAAGCTTGCTTGTGAGGACAGAAGGCCTCTTTTAGTCTGATGAGTGTGAGACCTCTTCACTCTGGAGGACAGTATGTTCAAAAAAGATGTCTGGCAACCCCTTCGCAATTCAAGAGGTAAATTAGGATGGATCTTTTTATGGTTGGTGGGAGTGCCTATTCCGATTTTGCTGGTGCTTTATCTTTTACGAGGCTGTACGTAGGCGGTGAGAGGTGTTTTTGTTCTCCTTAAAGGCCACGGCGGGAGGAGTTTTTTTGAGCTGTTGTCTGGCTGCGGTCTCCGTCTCTGCCCAGCTTGAGAGCTTTGAAGATCCCACGCCCCGGGAAGCCCGGAAGCAAAAGGATGAAGATCCCATCGAAAAACTTCAGGAGAGATTTGCCAATACGGTACGAGCCTACAAGCCAGTCTACATTGCCTATGGCCATCCCGATACCAAACTTCAATTCAGTTTTCGCAGTGAGTTGAGTGATGTGGCGCCGGTGAACTTCGCCTACTCGCAAATTATTTTTTGGCAACTGGGCGAAGACTCCAAGCCCTTTCGCGATGCCACTTATACGCCGGAGTTCTTCTATCGCTGGAGCCCCTCTGGAGACCGCTGGAGTGCCGTGGACTTTGGCATCTGGGAGCACAATTCCAATGGTAAAGCCGGGGCGGATTCTCGCTCTTATGATCAAAGTTATGTGCGGGGTATTTACTCGATTCATACGCGCAATTTTTTAGCCAGCTTCGCACTGAAACTCCGGCTTTTGTACAACTACGATGAGGAAAACGGGGATATCCAAGACTATATTGGCCCGTTTGATTTGGATATTCGCCTGATAGGTTTGTTTGATTTTCTGCTTGACCAGAGTGAAGTGATTTTCAATCTGCGTCCCGGTGGTAAGTTTGGTACGGAAACAGATAAAGGCGGCTATCAAATCTCGGCGAAGTGTCATATTCGCGGTTTAAAAATCAATCCGGCTTTTTATATCCAGTACTACCAGGGATACGCGGAGACTCTGATCAACTATCAACAGAGGGTTTCGGAATTTCGGGTGGGGTTTGTTTTTTAGGAATTGGGAAACAGAATAAGATTTAACTTCCTTCCCTTCCAGCAATTCGCACTAAAGGTGTGACGCAGATTATCTGCGATCACGATAAACTCTCTGGCGCTTCATAAAAAAGCCCCTTATCAAAAATCTCGATAAGGGGCTTCTGTTTAAGAAGTTTAGAAGGACTGATTATCCAATGGTAAAATTGTAGGCAAGTATTTCAAAACATCCCGGTCAATTTCTCCTTTGAGGTAAGATGCTAAAAGGCCGGGAGGGATTTGCGTTACAGGACCAGAGAAGCTGGTAACTGTGCCTGCATTTAATTCTTCTGCAAGCTTCTTCGTTTCTTCGGGAGAAAGAGCATCGAGCAAGTCGAAATAATTGCCGATAAGGATCAGTTCTCCAGCTAAAGTATTTTCAGGAAGAGCCGTCAGGCGTAAAGATCCTTCATTGCGGGTTACATCGCTGCTGCTGTGATCCAATTGCAAGACTTTGTTCGTTCTCACAATTTTAAAGTTATCCAAGAAAGCCTTGTCTTCAAACCAGTGCTGCTGCGATTGAGAAAGACTTTTATTGATAACATTCAGCATAACTTCCTGGAAGCTCACCCCTTTCAATGGCAGGCCTAATAAGGTTGCAGCTTCTTTACTGTACGAAGGTTGGATCCAGTGGGAAACAACTTTGTCAACTATATCGGATGGAGCATAAGATCCTCCCACTAATACAGGCACATCCTCTGCGAGGACCTGACCATCCTTATCCAACACATTAGCTTTGGTTGTTGCCTTAGCAATGAGAAGTCCATTCACTGTTGCAATAATAGAGTCCCTCAGTTCAGGCACATTGAGATAGTTATCGTCATCTCTGTCGTAGGAGAAGTTTCCAGTTTTTCGCTGAAAGAGAGCTTTTGCTGCCAATATCTTGTCTATATAGATCCCTCTCACGTCAATTTGGTCAACATAATGATTGTCAGAGTTTGGATCTTTCCGATGGTTGAACGATTTTCCATACTGGCCTGCCATTTTAAACCCAGGCTTCATCTCTATATCAAAGCAACTCATAGCCTCTTTGCTAAAAGAATCCAAGGGCTGAACTCCGAGAATAGCTCCAGTTGAGCTATTCGCCACAACACATGACAATTCGGGGGTTTCCAAGACTTTCAAAAAGAACTGCCCTGACTTCACTGCGGCTTCCTTTAAATCCTTTAGGAAAGGAATTTCATTCCATTCAGCAGCGTCATCGCTCATACCAAATCTATGTTTAACTGACTCATAACGCTCCATAAAAGCACGGATGTACATAAAGCGTTGTTCCATGTTCTTAGCATAACCTGCATCGCCTTCTAAGCTGAAGTTCTCTCTTTGGTTCCGAAAGTTGCGTCGTTTATAAAAATCTTCATAAGAAGACGCAAGGTAATCAACGATTTCTGAAAAACTGGTTCCTTTATCGAAACGCTTGCAGTTTGGATTTACATCTACATGTTCGTCAGAGCAGTATTTATATTCTTTAATAGCCACATTGTCTTTCTTTTTAAGATCTGCCAGGCTTGTTTTGATGGCCTTTACTTCACCTGTAGAGCTCTCAACTTCGCGCTTATAAGCAAATCTTAAAGCAGCAATATCATATTTTCCAAGAGTAGGTAGTTGATTGAGTTCGCTATAGCCATAGTCCATCACAGAACTGTAGGGGATCTCATGGCGAACACCCATTTTAGCCAACTCTTCTTTACTGTAGAAGTTGTCTTTATCTTCGGATCCGCCAAAGTTATGACGAAGTCCCAGATTATGTCCCAGTTCATGCACGAGAGTGGGCAACCAGATTTCTGGAGCTATCAAGGCGATAACTTCCTTTCTTTCTGTTTCATTGAGGTCTTCCCACGTTTTTAACTCCGTACCGAGTTTGCCTTGGAGGCCGATGCGTATCGCTTCATCAAAGGGAAACAATTCGGCCGGATAATTACAATGTTTCGACATGGCGCTCAGGCGGTCCTTAATTTCGTAGGACTTGTTCATAGTCAGCATTTCTTTTTCGAAACGTTTTGGTGATATACGGGCCAAAGACGCAACTTTCGTTGTGGTCATGTTCTGACCTTGTGCTCGTTGTGAACTGAGTTTGTTTTTAAATTGAGCGGACATTTTCGCAGATGTTCTAGCGACGAGAGGACTGTGCGATCTGACTAGCATACCTTGACGGCTTGCCAAACTATCAGTGAAAGCTTGAGCTAGATTTGCAGAGGCCTCTTGATTTTTCTTTGTAGCTTCATAGCGGAGCTCTTTTACCACCTCGTTATAAGTATATTTGATTTGTGAAAGAAAGTTTCCATAATACATGGCTACGCGTGCGCTCACAATTTCCCCCGTCCGAGGATTGTAAGCGGAAGGGCCATATCCCAGAGGTCCACCAACGATGGGATCTTCGATGAGAACGATCATATTGTTGCGAATGTCACCAGGTTGTTTATTTGCTGGGTCTTTGAGCACCAGACGAGTTTGGATTCCCGCTGCAGCCAGACCGTTATTAATTTTCGCAAAAGCCAGTTCTGTGGATTTTTTGATTGATTTTAATTCAGGCTTATTGAAGTTATCAGAAAGATAGTAAACAATTTCTTTACGTTCTGGATTCCAACGACGAAGGTATTGGATCTTTCCTTGCTCGAGGCGATTGAAGTCTACATCGTATTTTCTGTGCTCTGCAGTAAAGAATCCAAATTCGTTTTCATCTGAGACTGGATAAGTGACAGCTTTATATCCAGGTGATGTTAAAGAAGAGAGCTTTATAAAGGAATAGTGTTGCACGACTTGAGTCTGCAATTCGCCCAAGTCGGTGAGCATAATCCCTTTCTTTTCTAGGCACTCAAAATCTCCTCGATATATCTTTTCAACCTGGATATTAAGACTGTCTCCCGTGATTTTATAATCAAGAAATCTGGATGAAACTTCGGTAAAGCATGAGCCGCCGAAAACAAGATCCATTTCAACGGGGATGATGTTGATTCCTACCATTTTGAGAGAATCAAAAGAAGGAATGAATTTATGCTTTTTTGACCAGTTGATCTCTGTATTCTCCTCTTCTTGATTGGTACATTTTTTATAACGATCTTCGTTACATCGATATTCAACATGCTGGACCGGGATTTCCATCACTACTTTTTGATTGGTGGAATTGTCTTTAAGGCGAACTTCATCATCCACCGCAAGAGCTTGAAGAGAATTTTCTGTAAACTGAAACTTTACGATCTTACCGGTTCCCATCCAATAAGGTGTAGCACTCGCGGCCCCAGTCGAAGTAGAGCTGGCT
>JBCECD010000283.1:0-5184 GCA_039206745.1 Bdellovibrio sp.
ACAACAACAACCCGCTCAACCTCAAGTACAGCAGCCTGTTTATATTCAACAAGTTCCAGTACAACAAGTGACCGAGCCTAAAGAAAACACTCGCGATATCGTGCGTGAAGAAATTGCTGCTGCCATGAAAGTGGAAGAAGATGCAGCTGTGAAGCCGCTCGAAAGTAAGTATGTCGGTGGTATCTTGGGTGTTGGCTCTTATCCAGACGTTCGCAACGTCAAGGGCAACTACGCTCTGGGTGTTGCATTCGGCTCCAAAGTCGATGCCTTTATTCTCGAAGGTTCGTTCCTGTTTTCTAACTACACAGTAGAAGATCAGGGCTATTATGCTCCTGGATATGGCTATGGCTACGGTTATGGCTACAACAGCAATTATGTGATGGATACCATCGACGTAAAACAATACACTGGATCTTTAGCTGCTAAAGTTCAACTCTTTGATGGAATCATCAAGCCTGTCTTTGGTGGACTTGTTGCCTACTCTTACAGAGCCTTTTCTTGGGATAATACTGCTTATTATGGCAATCAGTATTACAACGATACCAAAGCCAGCTCTCATGCCATCGACTTAGGGGCCTTAGTTGGTGCTGACTTGGAATTCTCTCCTAAATATTCATTGGGTGTAGACTTCCGTTATATGTGGAATCTTTCCAACCGTGTAAACGCTGGAAACAGCCCTTTTGCTAGACCTCAGTATGGAAATTCCATCGAAAAACAGCAATACTACGTGATGTCTGTTGTCGGTCGCGTGAATTTCTAGTTAAATAAAAACAGTGATAATTCCTCAGTGGTTTCAAGCCCCGTCAAGTTTTGGCGGGGCTTGTTTTTTGTGACCTTGACATCTCGTTATAGAGCCTCATCTTTCTCTGCACGGAGGTCTTATGAGCGCGTTGTCTTCTCCTGTTGTCATTCGCAAAACCTGGCTCAGCCGCAAACCGCGCTCTATTGCAAGCCTGGTCGCTGCGTGGATGATACTTCTCCTTGTACTCAGCAGTGTTTTTTATTGGCAGAATGCCCTGCAAGCACAGAGTTGGATGCCGGCATCAGGGGAAAGTATCTTCGAGAGGAAGGAATTCTTCCGCCTGTGGACGGCTCTTTTTGCCCATGGTGATCTGGGGCATCTTCTCTCCAACTCTCTCAGCGTTTTTGTGCTGGGATATTTTATGGCAGGTTACTTCAGTCTCTGGTTTTTTCCTGGCGCCGCTATAGCCTTAGGTGGCCTCATCAATCTCCTCACTCTTTTTAGCTACGAACCACAAATCAAACTGATTGGCATATCAGGAGTGGTGTATTGGATGGGTGGAGCCTGGTTGACTTTGTATCTGCTTCTGGATCAACAGCGCAGCTTAGCACAGAGATTTCTGCGCTCTTTAGGTGTCGCTCTCGCTGTCTTCATGCCCACTTCCGCATTTGATCCCACAATCAGTTATCTCTGTCATGGCTATGGATTTTTAGTCGGTGTTTTAAGTGGCGCTCTCTTTTATTTTCTATTCAGAAAAAAATTCTTAAGTGCTCTCGTTGTAGAGCAGCTACTCGAAGAAAACGACGAAAATCCTGTGTCAAATGACTTTTTGAATTCCACTTCTTCGCAAGGGACAATAGCTACTGGGAGGTCCTATGCTCGAGAAGATGACCCATGAAGATTTATTGAAACTCACCTCCATTCACGATGGCCCCTGCGTTTCGATTTACATTCCAACCATGCCAGCCAAAACAATGCAGATGGAGTACGAAGCCCTCACTCGAAGAGCTGTTTATTTATTGTCTTTCGATGCCAGCAAAGACATCTGCTAAAGCATCACTCAACAGCTTTATAACTTTGATCCTTCAGCCTACATGAGCGAATCAGATCAAGGCATCGCCATTCTCGTCAACAAACATTGGACTGGATACTATCTTGTTCCTCACAGCCTCCCCTCCAAAGTGGTGGTTGCAGAGAGCTTCCATCTCAAACCCTTGCTCTCTGATATCCAGGAAACACATGCCTGTTATGCTCTCTTCCTCTCTGCCAGCGAAGGGCTGCTCGCTCATTGCAACGGAGAGAAAGGACAAGAACTGCAAACATTTCTCTTTCATGAAGGTTCTCACAGCAACAGCATTCACTGGAAACGCCTGGAAGAGTCTGAGAACTTCCAAATTCCTCATTTAAAATCCCACCTGCGGGGACGAGGCTCTCAAGACAACCACTTCAAACGTAAAAGTGGTTTAAAGCTTTTTTTGAAATGGATCGAAGCCAAAATACGCACAGAAACGGGATATAAATCTCTGCCTCTCTTTGTCTTCACCAATGAAGCTCTCTTCCGTGCTTACAAAGAGATCAGCGCCCATCCGCAACCGCAACTGTCTTTGCTTGATCCCAACAAGGGAGTTCCTCGTATCGAAACGCTCGTGCATCAGGTGACTGTTCAACTGCAAAAAAATCTCATACAGCAGCGACTCTTAGCAACCAAAGAGGCTGAAGAGTCTTCTCGACATAAGAAAATGATTGATGATCTGGTGAATATCTCCCGTGCCGCCTTGAATGGCAAAGTGAAGACCTTATTCCTGCGCGACAATATTGAAGTTTGGGGCCACTTACACCGTAAAAGTGGTGAGATCACTTTTCACGATAAGCAACAGGATGCCCAAGATGATGATATTTTAGATGACATTGCCTGCGAGGTCATCCGCCAAGGGGGAGAAGTCATCGTGCTCAAAGGCAAAGACATGCCTTCACAATCTCCCGCCGCTGCCATCTTGGAAATCTAGTGCTTTGTTTTTTCAGAATGAAGGCTGTTGTAGACCCAACCGGCTCCTAAGGATGTCGTCAGGGTCTCGACCTTATCGATTTTCAGAGCCTGCATATATCCCAGAACTAATAAAAGGTTGCTGATATCGGAGACCCGATAGTCACTGTTGATCTCAGCGTCCTTCAATAACACTCGGCGTGCAGCCACTTCGTTCAATTCTTTTTGTGTGAATTCCGAAGCAGAAGGAACCGTTTGCCTTTGCACAGAAAGAGACAAAACACCACCCACACCGAACCATCGCAAAGAGGTGGATTTTTCTTTAAAATATTCCGGCACATGCAAATAAGCATGATTCTTGGCTAACTGCAAAGCCGCCTCCCTTTGGACTCCGATAGGATTCGGTGAGGCCTCTTTACGCGGGTCCTTGAACTGCAAAGTCTCCATCACTTGATTCTTATAAGACACCGAGGCTAAATGTCCCTCATAGACATATTCTTTCCCACCCTGACGGGAATACATCTGCATGGAACCACCACCAATATCCCAGACCGCTACAGGTTCCTGCGGATTGATATTTTTAGATGCAAGAACCGACCAAAATCCCAGCTCAGCCTCTCGTTTTTGCGAGATGATCTCAATGGCAAAACCGCCCTTCTGCGATAAAGCCTTGATCACAGCCGATCCATTTTTAGCTACACGAAAGACCGCCGTCGCAATGCCTTTGATTTCGCTCACAGATTTCTTCTGTAGCTCGGCGCGAACACTCACCAGACGATTTTCAGCCTCTTGTTGAACCGCAGAAGGAATCTCTTTTGTCTCTGATTTTTCAACGGCCTCTTTGAAAGCCAAAGGAAAACGCTCTTCATGTAAAACACGCACAATTGTTTTTTTGCAAACATCTACAACCGCTGCATAAACCTTGGTTGTTCCTGATCCGAGTTCGACCACTCCCTGATTGCGCTCGCAGTTTCGAACGGAATCTTGAGCTAGAGCTTTTCCTCCTGATAAACAAACACAGACAAACAAAATCTTTGTCAAAATTCGAACTCTCACGTCCCTCTCCCCTTTGAATCTCAAACACAAAGCATATTGCACTGACTGACACTCGACAACCAAGAACAATAAAGAGGGGCAAAAATCCCGGCCTCCTGCGGGCATATTTCCTCAGAGGATCGCTCAAATAAAAATAAATCGTCGCATTCGCTGGCACGCTTTCTGCTTCACTATTTCACAGTAACTTATCAACAGGAGGAACTCATGGAGCCAACAATGGATAGCTACAAAGCCAATCTTGAGAATATCAAAGACAATGTCAAAGATGAACTCGACAGAAGTGGTCTGACCGATCGTTATTACGCGGCTCAAGCTAAAGCCCGAGAAGCTGTAGACGCCTCCGAAGAGTTTGTGAAAGATCACCCCTTTTACACCATCTTAGGTGCGGCTGCCATTGGTTTCCTCGCTGGAGTTTTGGTCCGTCGCAGACACTAATGCTCACATAACATCAATCAATGTTCGACACCACAGTCCGGGTTGGGCTCCTTGAGAGCCGCCCGGTCCTTCAAGGAGATTCCCATGCAGTGGATAGCCATGATTCTATCATTCGTTTTTGGCCGCCTGAACAGCAAACCCAGTGCTTTACGCCAGACCGCTTTGGAGATTTTCGAAGATGTCAGTCATCACAGTCG
The DNA here is from genome assembly GCA_039206745.1 of Bdellovibrio sp. GTDB lineage: Bacteria > Bdellovibrionota > Bdellovibrionia > Bdellovibrionales > Bdellovibrionaceae > Bdellovibrio. The sequence goes on from JBCECD010000283.1 coordinate 4,415, forward strand.
TAAAGTTGTTGCTCTGTCCATGGCGGGGTTTGCATCCATAGTTTTATTTTGTGGCGGGATCTTTATCTCTTTACTCAATATGACGATGCAATACGACCAAGCCGGTGTGATCACAGGCTCGGCCACTCTCGGTGCCGGACTCACTCTCATTGTTCTGTCTGCGGGAACGTTTTCCTATATCTTTATGACAGTCTGGCCCGGTTTACGCCTGCGCTCTTCTTACCTTCAGCGCAAGCAAGAGGCTCAACAGCAGGCCGCCTCCTCCCATGCACCTCATCTCGAGCAAGCTCTGGCCGCCCTCGTGATGGACTTCGTTAAAGACAGAGAGATCAAACGAGGCGAACGCCCGACACCACCGCCTTCCTCGCGACAAGAAAAGACCTCAGCAAGCGACGCTCACGTTCACTGATTTACTGAGCTGGAGCATGAAGACGACGATATAAAGTTTTACGGTCAATGCCTAAATCTTTGGCCGTTTTTTCCCGGGCACCTTGATTTATTTGCAGCACATAAGAAATATAATGCTGTGACAACTCGTCCAGAGAAAGCAGACGCCCTTCTTTTTGGCAGACATCATCAAAAAGAGAGCGCAGACTTCGCGATCTCTCTTCCACATCAGTTTGTAAATCCGCCGTCTGAAGAATCGGTTCTCCCCCCAAGACCACAGCTCTCTCCACCGTGTTTTCGAGTTCTCGCACATTGCCCCACCATTCACAGGATAAAAGAAAATTTTCCGCCTCTGCTGAAAATATTTTTTCACCAGCCTGGTG
>JBCECD010000283.1:5194-13214 GCA_039206745.1 Bdellovibrio sp.
CTGGATGGGAATCACATTCAAACGGAAGTATAAATCTTCGCGGAATTTTTTTTGTTGGATATCTTCACTTAAATCATTATGAGTCGCAGCCAGAATACGGATGTTCACATCGCGATAGTGATTTTCACCCACCCTTTTTATTTTTCTCTCCTGTAAAACTCGCAATAACTTGGCTTGCAAGTGTAAATCGAGGTCTCCAATTTCATCCAAAAACAAAGTCCCCCCATCAGCCTCTTCGAAAAGTCCCGCCTTAGCTTGAAAAGCACCGGTGAAGGCACCTCGAGCGTAGCCAAAAAGCTCTGACTCCAAAAGATGGTCTGGAATGGCCGAACAATTCAGAGGTACAAAAGTGTTTTCATGGCGTTCACTCAAATCGTGAATCATGCGGGCCACCACTTCCTTGCCGGTTCCACTTTCTCCGGTGATAAGAACATTGGCGGAGCTCGTGGCTACTTTTTTAGCTCGCTCCATGACTTCACGAAAGCGCGGGCTCTCGGCAATAATGGCTCGGTTTTGCACGTTCATGGGTGCCCCCACTCACACCAGTTTTGTGTGGGAAGTGCTCGCCCCTCATTGATAAAATCCAAGACTTCCACCATGGCTTTGCCAACACCGGCAGCGGAAGCAGGATTTTGTCCTGTCACCAATCTTCCGCTCTTTACAACATGCCCTGCGAACCGAGGCGCGCTGGTATGATAAGCCCCATGCTCCTGCAGTCGGGTCTGCAAAAGAAACGGAACCGCTCTCTCCATCCCGACAGTCTCCTCTTCTTCATTTGTAAAACAAGAGATCTCATGATCACGAACAAGAAAGTGACCATCAGCGAGGCGAACATTCACAAGACCTGCAGCTCCGTGACAGACGGAACCGACAACACCGTTGTGCTCATAGATAGCCGAGGCCAAGTTCTGTAGTTGCAGATTTTCCGGGAAATCAAACATAGCACCATGCCCCCCGGCGAAGTAAATAGCGATATAGTCTTCTGCCTGCACCTGCCATGGAGTTAAGCTCTTTTCAATTTTCTCTGAAAACTCCTCATCATTCATCCAAATGGCATTGAGAGGATCATCCATCGTGACCCCATCGAGAGGAACCTCCCCACCCCGTGGACTGATCATATCCACAGCGTACCCCGCTCTGACAAATTCTTCGTAGGGATGACTGATTTCAGAAAGATAAGCGCCTGTTTTATGACCCGTGTCTCCCAGCATCTCCGTACTGGTTAAAACAAAAAGTACTTTCTTATTTCGCATAGAAGTCCTCCTTGTATTCTCTATTTTCCTGCAGACCCTCTTGAAACTCAAATTTTTGCAGGTCCCTGTGTCTATCGGCACAAACCCTGGACTTCAGTCTTCGATTTGATATAGAACGCGGTCATGGATCTGCTTTACAAAGATGAACACTTCATTGCTGTTTTTAAACCTTCAGGTTTTCATGTGCATCCACATGAAAATGTCCAGCATCGGGTGTCACGGGACAAGATCTGCCTTTATCATGCACGACGGATGATGAAACAGCATGTTTACCCTGTCCATCGCTTGGATGCCGCCACAAGTGGAGTTCTACTTTTTGCGCTGTCTTCCGCTTCAGCCAGCCGCCTCTGCAAGATATTCAGCGACAGAGAAGTGCATAAAACCTACCAGGCCGTGGTTCGAGGCTATGTCAAGGATGAGGAGACTCTCGACATTCCTCTCGAATTGGATTCCACCGGAGACTTGGTGGAAGCTCGCACGCATTACAAACGCCTCGGCACCGTGGAGTTTCCTGTAGCCGTCGGGAAAAAATTTCCTACGGCACGCTATTCATGGGTGGAAGTCCAACCCCACACTGGACGCTATCACCAAATTCGCCGCCACTTTAATAGGATCTCCCATCCCCTCTTGGGGGACGCCGTCCATGGGGACTCTCACCACAATCGATTTTTCAGAAATCAAATAGGAATCGAGGGGTTGTGCCTGAAAGCTTTACGTCTGGAATTCACTCACCCCTGGAGCGAAAAGTCTATTTCCATCGAAGCCCCGGCTTGCGAACGCTGGAATAAAATTCAAAATCTCTTCTCTTCAGAGCAACCCCTGACAAACTTTTTGAAATCTCTTTGACCTCTTCTTAAGAGACACGTAGATATGGGTCCCACTTAGAGGTAAAGTCATGTCTAGAACTCAAGCTCTTCACAAGCTGCTGATTGTGATCGGCCTTTTATTAGTTTTGCTGGTCACCCTGCAATCTCCGGCGGCCCCCCTTCAACATAAAATGCAAGTGGAACTCCTTCCCGGTTTAAAAATGATCAAAGCCCAAGACACTTTGACCTTCCCTCAAGGAACCCCTCGTAAACTCAGTTTCCTCCTCCACAAAGACCTCCAGATCTCCGTTACCAGCGTCGATGACTATCTCACTCTTTTACATCCGGCTACGGATGGCGATCTCTATGTCGAGTATGGCCTGGTTCTCAGTGGCAAAGACGATAAAGTTTCTTTCAATTACTTTGGCGTTATCTATGATCCCATCGTGAACAATATCAGTGAAGGTCTGATCTCACCAGAAGGAGCGGCTCTGTTTGGCAGCACCTATTGGTATCCCTTCTTCCTCGATATGCAAAAGAGTTTTGATGTCTCTGTTAAAACTCCCATCGAATGGACTTCCTTGGTGCAAGGACAGATCGCCAGCACTCAGACAGATGCGAAATTCCGCACTTCGCGTTTTGTCGAAATTTATCCACAAGAAGAAATCTACCTCGTGGCCGGCCCCTTCCACAGTTATGGCATGGACATGGGCAAGGGTAAAAAGGTTCAGGTTCTCTTGCGCAAAGACGAGCCCACCCTGGCGGAAAATTTTCTTTCTCTGATCCCTGATTACATTCAACATTATTCCGATACAATTGCCCCTTATCCCTATCCTTCCTTCACTGTTGTAGAAAACTTTTGGGAGACAGGTTATGGCATGCCCAGTTTTACATTGCTCGGCCCCTCTGTGATCCGTCTGCCTTTTATTCTGAACTCCTCCCTGCCTCATGAGATTTTGCACAACTGGTGGGGCAACAGCGTCTATGTCGACTACGATCAGGGAAACTGGAGTGAAGGTCTGACCACCTATATGGCGGACCACTGGCAACAAGAGAAAATCGAAAGAGATCGCGCCTACCGCTTGAACACCCTGATCAACTACAACGATTTTGTCCAAGCTCATCCTGAAAGGGATTTTCCTCTGCGCCAATTCAAGGGACGTCACAACTCAAGCTCCCAAGCTGTCGGCTATGGCAAGTCGATGATGTTCTTTCACATGTTAAATTTCTTTTTCGGTAAGGACCTTTTTAAAAAATCATTGCAGACTTTCTACGCTGACAATCTTTTTCAAAAAGCCTCCTTCCGTGATATTCAAAAGAGTTTCGAGAAAGTCACCCAAACCAATCTGAATTCTTTCTTCAGCCAGTGGTTGGACCGTGAAGGCGCTCCTCAATTGGCTTTAGGCGAAGTGAAGGTTTTACGCTGGCATGATGGCGCGTACAGCACCACCTACTCCTTGGAACAGACTCAAACAAATCCTCCCTATGATCTGCATGTTCCCATCGTTTGGACTTTAGAGTCGGGGGAAGAGGCTCGCCAACTCGCACCTCTCTCTGGGACATCACAATTGTTCTCTCTGGTTACTCATTCTCGTCCTGTGAAGATAGCCGTTGATCCGGACTATCATTTGTTCCGCATACTCTATGCCGAAGAGAGACCCGCCACTTTATCTTCTATTCTGGGAGCTCCCACTGTGCATTTTTATCTCGATGAGAAAAATTCTGATGCGCAAAAATTTGCTCATGTGTGGAGTTCGGCCATTGAAGGTCAAAGCAGTGTAACCGCAGTATCTTCACAACTCCCCACCTTACCACATGATGGATCGGTGGTTTTTGTTGGCGACAACGCCGCCTTTGCTCAGTTTATGACAACTCAGTTACAGGGACAAAAGTTCGAATTGCATTCTGATAAAATGATCGTGGGTGAAGAGGAATTCTTGTTCAGTGAATCCAGCACCGTCCTCGTTACTCGTCATCATGAGCGACCTTCTCAATCTATTATGTGGGTGCGATGGGCAGCCAATATGGATGCCGAAGAGTGGGCCTCTCGCCTCACTCACTATTCTAGTTTTGGTATTCTTGTCTTTAAAGGCAGACCGGCTGTGCTGAAATCCACTTGGCCAGTCTTGAGGTCCCCTCTGCAAAAAGATCTTTAATTACGACAACAGATAGAGTGAGCGAAAAACTATTTTCCAGGTTCGATGGAAACCACCTCTGAAACGAGAGTTCCGATCTTGATTTTGGATTCGATCCGTAGAACATACTTGCGTTCATCATCTGAAAGCCAAATAAAGTTGTCGCCAATCGGCTGGAACTTTCCCTTTAAGACAATGTGAGGCTGGACTACAACAGCCTTCATTGGACCCAACTTCGTATTCAGCACTTCACGTCGCAAGGCCTTACCGGAAAAAACCAAGTTATCATTATCATTGGCAACATAGAAGGAATACTCCTTCCCCGTCTCCCATTGAAAATTCCGCATATAGAAGAGGGCACTGTACACATTCTGAGTGAAAGCCGGGATCTCCCATTGCTGTTTCTTTTCCTCTTCACCGTGATCTTTCGTCACCTTCTTTTCCCAGAAGGTGGCCATATTCTTTTCCGCATCGAACAGCATCTTGGCTTCACGCAACTGTCCCGACTCTTTCACATGAAGTTGAAACACACTGGGCACCAATGTCTCAAAATCTACAAAGGTCTCAACACGATCTTCTACTTTATAAAAGGCAGAGAAGAGAGAGCTGGTCTTGATCTCCATGGCAAAGGTGTAGGACTTGCGTTGATTGACCATCGCAAAAGGTTCCACCTTCATGCGCAGTTCACCAGCCGAAACCTTAAAATAATGCACATCATGCACAACTTCCTCTCCCACACGGAAAGGATCTTGCTTCGGACGACGGCTGCCATTTTCAAATCCCCCTTCGTCTTCAATCTCCGGTTGACGACGAAGGACTTCAGGTTCTGTTGGCGCAACAGGTGCGACCGCAGCCTTGCCACCCTTTTTTACAGACTTCACAGGCTTTTTAGTTACCGCAGGCTTAGACTTGACGGGGCTGACTTTTTTTTCCAAGGATTTTTTATCTGCCGCAGGAGAAGCTGGCTTTTCACTGGCCGCCTTATCTTTTTCATTGGCAGCCGCGGCCTCCGAAGAACTCTCCGAAGGCTTTACGATGGTAACGGCTTGTTCAAACTCGGTGTTGACCTTCAACTGATCTTCTTTTTCATACTTCAAAGTCGAACAGGCTGTCAGTGCGCCGGCAATTCCAAGAAAAAGAAAAAGTCTCGAGAGCCTCACTAAAAGTCCTTCCATCGTCGATGCACCCACATCCATTGCTCAGGATGTCTGCGCACAATCTCCTCCAACTTGTCATTGAAGGCCTGAGTTAAATTCAAGATCGTCTGATCTTTATCTTCAGTCACTCTGGACAAAGTGTCTATAGCTGGTTCAACCACAATATGCAGTTTTTTATCAGATCCCTCATAAGTGTAGATCGGCAATACCGGAGCCTTCGTTTTCTGCGCAAACAAAGCTAGACCATAGGCCGTACCCGTACGCTTGCCGAAAAAACTCGTCGCAATCCCGTAGGGCTTTCCCATGTATTGATCCAAAACAAAAACCAATCCGGCATTTTTTTTCAACGCTTTTAAAATCTCAAAAGCATTGTTAGGACCATGAGCATCTATATAACGAACCCCTTGGGCTCCTCGCACTTCAAACCACAGATCATTAAACCACTGAGTCTTAAAGCGCTTGGTTATAATAAAAATTCCCTGCCCACGCATAGCAATCGCATTGGCCGCCAGATCTCCATTTCCCAAATGCAAACTGAGGAAGAACATTCCCTTGCCTTGAGCTCGCGCGGCTTCGACATTTTCCCAACCATCAAAGATAACATGTTCACTCACCCACTGTGGAGTCATGGCCGGAATAAAAAAGAACTCACCGAAATTATAACCCAGTTGATAGACCGATTCACGCCCCACACGCAGACGCTCTTCCTCAGTCCACTCAGGAAAAGCCAAATGCAAATTGTCCATGACAATTTTTTTACGGAAGCCAAAGACATCAAACCACAAAAAACCCAACCACGAGCCCGAGCGGCGCAACCAAGTACGCGGAAACAAGGAGCTGATAAACACCATGATTTTAACGAAGAACTTGACTAATAATCTCATGCAAATGCCCCTTCTCTCCCCGCTCAACCACTTCCAAAGAAGCGGTCCACAGCCGAGACGGGTCCGACAAAAGAGGGCGCAACTTCACGGCATCCTTTTCCGTCGTCACCATATAATCCGCCTGAGACCGCACAAACTCTTCTTCCAACTCTTGGGCCTCTTGAGCTGTGTATTGATGATGGTCTCTAAAATGGCGACTGTTTTTTGTCACCTCACCCAGATCACGCATCATGCGCTCAAACACATCCGGGCGAGCAATAGCGGAAATCAAATGAAGCTTTTTACCCTGCAAATCTTCGCGCGTGCGACTTTCGCCCGTCACAGCATTTTGACAGCGAGTGATCGTATAGGAAAAATAGAGAACTTCTTTGCCCACAGGAAGCTTGCTCTCGAGAGCTTTCAGATCTTCTTCTTTTGCTAAATTCGTTTTTGATAAAATAATAATATCGGCACGCGCAAGATTGTCCCAAGACTCACGCGCCCGGCCCTCCGGCAAAACCGCATAGTGCTCTAAAACTTCCGTGGCGTCGAGAATAACAATATTCAAATCTCGGTGCAGCTTGCGATGCTGAAATCCATCATCGACAATCAAGATATCAAAATTCTGTTCCGCCACCGCATAACGGGCCGTCTGCCATTTACTAGGCCCTACAAAAACACAGACCGCAGGATTTGCTTGAGCTAATAAGACCGGTTCATCTCCATAGTAGCGAGCGGCATAAGGGCGCTTCACATCCACCAAAGCTGGATCCATCACTTCAGCCTTATAAGAGCGACTGATCACCGCGACTTTTTTTCCCTGGGCCACCAAAGCCTTCAAGCAATAATCCGTGATCGGAGTTTTCCCCGTTCCACCCACCGTCAGATTTCCGATACTCACCACAGGAACAGGAGCCTTGTAAGCCGCAATAAGACCACGATCATAAAGAGAGTTCTTCACTCCCACTATCTGATCGTATAAAAAAGAAAGCGGCTTCAAGTAAAATCTCATCGACTCAACTCAGTTAAAGTATTCATCCAGGGATTGCACCACCCTTTGCGTGGCCCCCTTGTCGCCAAGATATTGACGAACTTGCGTCAAATCAGCCACGACTTGGTCACGGTAAGTGGGTTCGACAATATAACGTTCTAACAGAGCGGCCATGTTTTCCGGAGTCACTTCCCCTTGGAAGCGCTCAGGCACAGCTTCTTTTCCTAAAATCAAATTCACTAACCCGAAATACTTGGTGCCACGAACCAGAAGTTTCGCGAACAAACCCGTCAACCATTTCATGCGATACATGATCACCATAGGTTTACGTAGAAGACCTACCTGCAACGTCGCCGTTCCTGAAGCCACCAGCATCATGTCCACCAAATGAATCATGCGGAAAGGTTCATCCTTCAACAGAACGTAGGGCAAACGGAAGTCTTCGAGATAGTCATGCATCTGCTCCTTGGAAAAAGTGGGTGCCGTTAAGATCACAATTTTTAAATTAGGATATTTTTTTGCCAGCACTCGTGCTGTATCCAGCTGAATCTGAAAATGCTGCTTCAATTCCAAACGCCGGCTCCCCGGCATCAAACCCAGAACAATTTCATCGTCGCGGATCCCGCATTGATTGCGGTGAGTTTTACGAAAGCTGGGATCATTCAGAAGGCGCTCATCCATTTCATCTAACAGCGGATGCCCGACAAATTCACAGGGCACACCATGCTCTTCATAGAAAGGCACCTCGAAAGGAAAAAGCACAAAAACTTTTTGGCAATATTTAATTACAGTGTGCTTGGTTTTTTAACCTATAT
>JBCECD010000284.1:0-12202 GCA_039206745.1 Bdellovibrio sp.
TTCAGGATTCTTTTAATTATAACTTATCTCCATCACCCTCTCTTTCCCATCTCTCTGATAAAACAGTCATATTTGGTGAAGATGATCCTTATATTGCGAATGTGCAGAATGAAGTAGACTATTGGAGGTCGGCAGGTTTTCTGGTGAGGACTTGCCATGGGGCTGGTCATCATCCTCACTTGGAATCCAACTTACAGATTCTTGACTAGGGCTCGCCAAAACACTTCAAAGTTTTCAATAAAAGGCATATGCCCTAAACCTTTGAGCTCAACTAATTTACCTTGTGGAATCATATTCGCGATATTTTTACTGATCACGGGATAATTTCCCATCTGCTTTTTCATATTCTCAGGAGCCCAGGCTTTGCCAATGGCTGTGCGATCACGGGTTCCGATTAACAAAACTGTTGGAGCTTTGATATTTTTAAATTCGTAAAAAACAGGTTGAGTGAAAATCATATCTGAAGTGAGAGCCGCATTCCATGCAATCAATGGATAATCCGGTCCTTGCAGCCAGCCTGTTGGAATCTCTAGCCACTTGTCGTATTCAGATTTCCATTTGCCATCGTAGTAACTTTCCAGTTGGTACTGCTTGATCTTCTCAGGAGAGCTCGCTAGTTCGGCTTTGTAAGCATCGTCGAGGCTGCGATAAGCCGTCATGGTCTTCCAGTCCTCAAGGCCGATCGGATTGACCAGGAAGAGTTTTTTGACGGTCTCGGGATACATCAGTGTAAATCTCGAAGCGAGCATGCCGCCCATGGAGTGACCCAAGAGATAGAACTCATCCACTTGCAGGCTTTTCAGCAATTCACGAGTGTTTTGGGCGAGAGTTTGAAAGCTGTATTGATAGTTGCCGGGTTTGGAGGATTTTCCAAAGCCGATTTGATCGGGCACAATCACGCGATAGCCTTCTTGATTCAGACCTAAGATAACGTTTTCAAAGTAGGCGCCAGGAAAATTCTTGCCGTGGAGTAAAACAATCACCTTCTTGCTGGGACGTCCTGCAGGGATATCCATGTAAGCCATTTTGAGGTTTTGCTTTTGCGAGGTGAAAGAAAAAAACTTCACTTCGAAGGGATAAGAGTAAGTCGTGAGCTCCGCATCCAAGCCCGCACCTTTTGTTTTGGTTGAGGAGCTTGTGTTGACTTGAGAAGATGTGCCTTTAAGAGAAGAGGCGCAAGAGCACAGAGCTAAAGCGAGCAGAGAAGGGATTATAAATTTCATAGAGCCTCCGGGTTGGACTGAGATGCTTTTTTGTTGAGATCATCCATTGTGTAAGTGCGACCGATTTCGAAGATTTTATTTTTTGATTTGATATCGAACAGGCTGGCTTGAATGATGATGCCCGCATTTTCTTCATCGGGGAGATCGAGGAACTGCAACTCCAGATAAGAGGATCCGTCTTTCACCCGTTGAAAGCGGGGACGTTCTTTGCCGAGAAGGGCGCGAGCCAGATCTGAATTCATTTCTACTTTTATCGTAGCGATGGAGTTCCACTCTGGTGGCAAGGAGCCTTCACGGATCAATGTGTGAAAATCATCATTAATAAGGGCAATCAATTGCTGAGCTGGAGTGAGCTGCACACATGGTGTCTCTTGCTTCAGGATCAGAGACATAATCACGCCGGCAGCAACCATAATTAAAACACCTAAAACTTTATAGATCATAAGAGGAACGTTCCTATTTTTTTCGATGCGAATTGGGTTCTATTATTGGAAATTTTTGCGACAGCCTCAAGTCTTTACGTCTTGGGGCGACCAAAAATGTTGCTTCATTTGGAACCCAGTGAGCTCTGTAATCACTTGAAATAAAAAGGGAAAATTCAGTCTTCTAAATGGCAGTGTTTAGAATTTCGACAATCCCGAGGGCACAACAGGGATTTTTCCAGTAAAAAAATGTCTAGTAAAAACAAATAGTTAGTGTTTTCAACCGGAGCTGGCACTAAGTTTGGAAGTATGAAATTGAGAGAGGTGTTTTATGAACGGGCTTACGAGAATAGCAGCGCTGTCTTTTTTTGTTGGACTTTACGTGGGGTGCTCCCCAGTCGAGTTCTCGTTGGATGACAGCAAATGTGCTGAAAGTGGCTGCGTTGTGGTAGACGGAGTTTATTCATTTAACTACTCGGTTACTGCGGGCTACGGAAAAGTGGATATTCTTATTGTCAATGACAACTCCGCTTCAATGTCTTTTGAACAGACTCGTTTGGCACCTCGTTTTGCTAACTTTATTGCTGATTTGGATGCTCGTAAGGTCGATTATCGCATTGCCATGACGACAACAGATGTGAGTGGTTCTGGTTCCTTAAAAGGTGGCAGTCTTATTTACTTTAAAGAGGGTACTCCTTATCTGACTCCTAAAATGAGTGATCGTTTTACCTTATTCTCCAGTACTATTCAGCGTAGTGAAACTTTGAATTGCGAAAAATTCATTGCTAACTGGATTCGCAATAATGGTGGCAATGTCAGCTCTATCAACTCTTCAAGTTATTCGGCGGCTTACGCTCAGAACTGTCCTTCGGGAGATGAGCGGGGTGTTTACGCTGCCAATCTCGTTGTGAAGAACAATCCCTCCAGCTTCATTCGTTCGGATGCGCACTTATCTATCATCTTTCTTTCTGATGAGGACGAGCGCAGTGGCTCTTATGGTAGCAGCTCTTTTGCTTTAGAAGATATGGATCAACCGGGAACTCTTGTTGCCAATGTGAAAACATACTTAGGCGCTGATAAGTTCAATTCTCTGAGTGTGCATGCCATTGTGGTGAAGGATAATACCTGTTTGGGAGAACAGAACTCACAAACCTTGGATAGTTATGCTCCGACCAAAGGTTTGGTTCGTGGAAGTATCGGCACTGTTTATCTCTCTTTTGTGACACAGGGTTGGGGTAATTCAGCTGATATTTGCTCGAGTGACTACCCTTCACAGTTGGGAGAGATTCGTTCGAGCATTGCCAACAAAACGAAAGACACCATTTTGTACTGTTCTGATCCTCAGAATCTGACAGTTACAGTTGCGGGAAGTGCTGTGAGTTATACTCTGTCTGGTAAGACTTTGAAGTTCGATGAGGCTCTTGCTCAAGGAACTACGGCGGATGTATCTTACAAATGTACATCTATAGATTAAAGGTGAACACGCGAAGCTGAGTGGCGGGAATATCAGGGGTTTATTGCCTGAACACCACTCGGCAGAGTTGATTGGCGTCCTTATCATTATCACGTCTATGTCTCAAAGCTGATATTCAAACTTCTGTAAAACGTCGAACTTTTATACAAAAAAAATTTGAGAAAATCTCAAAGCGAATAAACTTTTTTGACCCTCTGGTTTTTGCGTTTATGTCCTTTAGTCTTGGGCACGGTTACCGATAGTTTGGCCATGGGAATGCTAGACAGATACAAAAAAAAAGGTGGCTTTTATCAACTTCTTCAACTTTTGGAGACTTCTCCTCTGGCGAAGAGAGAGCAGTTTCTAACTCTCATTGCCGGAGAGAATCCAGCATGGGAGGATGCGCTCCGTAAGCGGATTCTTACCATAGATCGCGTCTATAGCTGGGAAGGTCAGTATCTGGTTGAAATTCTATCGCGTGTGCAGCCTTTGACTCTCGCCAATGCTTTGCATGGAAATCCCTCAGAGCAAGTGGATCAACTGCTGAGCTGCTTGCCGCCGATTTCCAAAAGAAAAATCATAGATATGATGAACGAGTCCAATCCGACGGCTGCGGAAAAAGGGACTTGTATTGCCAAACTTCTTTCTGAGGTTCGTGGTTTTATCGGTCAGGGGATTTTGCGTCTGGAGAAGGTTGATCCTGAATTGAATATCCCAGAGAACATGGAAGAGCTTCTGAGTATGAGCGGGTTTACCACTCCTGTCTATGAAGCAGATCCTACGAAGAAAGATGTTGTGCCGACGATAGCGGCAGTCGAGAGCAGTCCTGACTCTGGCTCCCAGCAAGAAGTGGAATTTCTGAGAAGAAAAATGAATCAGCTCAATTCAGAAGTAAATGCTTTGAAGCATGAGAATTCAGTCTTGAAAGACAAACTGTCACAAATTAAGCGCATTGCTTAGAGTCAATCACTGGCGGACGATGAGATCCTTCCGTTAGCTGATCGCCAGCAAGAGATTGAACGTGTCGGAGAGAGATGTTGCTGCGTTTTGCTCCGATCTCCTGTTTATCATATGCACCTTCTGACACAACTCTTCGGTGAAGAAATATCTATGTCTCTGGCCGGAGTGCCGGTTTTTCCTAGTGTATCTGAACTTTAATTCAAAATAAATTTTCCAATCTGAAAATCCATTTGTCGATCTGAGTTGCTCGTGGAGCTTTTCATTTTAAGAGCGATGGCAGGAAGCTCTGCGCATGTTTATGTCTGAAATGGCGGAGAGCAATCCTCTCCCTTGGTCCAGGTCCCGGTTTTATGTCGAGGCTTTTTACAACCTGAGTTTTTTCTAAACCCAGCCCAGTCTTCGGTCGATGAGATCACTAGGCGTGAGGTAAGACATGGCAACAAGATTTTTCAGCTTAGGTTTATCTATAGTTTTCTCACTTTCTTTGCAGGCCTATGGCCAGGCGGAGGGCGGTGATTTTGAACAAAAGTTTTACCAAGAGTTGGTGAAGGAGAGTGGATTGAAAGACCCCTCGACGAGAAAAATTCCCAACGGTTTAAGTACAAAAAATATCACTCCTCCTTGTGATCCTCGTCGCTTTGAAGATGTGGTCATGAATAAAAATGTTTCAACAGCTGAATACTTCCGTCTTTTGAAAAGTTACTTTTTGTCCTGTTCTTCGGAGCTGACTCAGAACTCGACTTTGGGTTTATTGGGCCTCTTGGAGTATTCTTCTTATTCTTATCCTTTTTTATCGCATCCGCGAGTTAAAGAATTCCTGGTGAAGCTGCCAAGTGGAATCCGTGTTCCTGGTATCTTGGCGTTGAAAGAAGATCCTCGCCCTCGTCCTTTGGTGATTTTCAAATGCGGGGTTTTTTGTTCAGCTGCGGCTTCAGGGTCCATGAAGGCTTATCTTATGCATCTCTTCGATCAAAGTCCTTTCAATGTTTTGATGGTCGCGAATCAAACTGGTATGGATTATATCGCCTACAATAAGATCATCACTCTGGGGGGCTGGTCAGAGGGTTTTGAAGCGTTAGAAATCGGCAAGTGGATGTTGGAGCAATGGCCCTATCGTGATCGTATTTCCAGTGTGCATTTCATCGGTTTAAGTTTGGGAGGAAATGCAGCGGTGATGGGGGCGGCTTTCAATGATCGCTATCGTCGTGATAATGGTCAGAAGATTTTCAACTCCGTGACAGCGGTGTGTCCCGTTGTCAGTTTGAAGCCGACCTTGGAACATTTGTTCAGCCGTCAGATTGTCGGGCGAGTGTTTGCAAGCAATGCCAAGAGCCAATTCTTAGGTGCGAAACAGTATTTGACTGATGTGCCTGAGTTGATTTCAGAATCCTTGATTCCCGGTCGATTGGGGATGGCGGATTATATCGGCGGATTGGCATCAGCTTCGTTGCAAAAGCGAGGTGTTGCAAGCACTACCGACAGCTATTTCAAGAGCACTAACTTTTGGAATTGGAAAGAGGAAGTGAAGACACCGCTACTGGTATGGGCTTCCAAGGACGACATGGTGGTGAATGCGGAACTGAATGCTCAAGTGATGGCAGAAGATGACTTTTATCAGAACTCACCTTACGTCTCATCGCTGATATTGAATTATGGCAATCACTGTGGTTTTGCATCGGCGTATGGGGTGCAGGCTTCGGCAGCGGTTTTGCGAACTTTCATTATGAAGCACAGTCCTGAGTTTTCAGAGGAATACAATGCCAAGCAGGATATGAAATGGAAATGGGAGTTTAAAAAAATAGGTCCTGCCTATGAACATGTCGGTCAGACTTGGAATTTTTATGCTAAATATGACAAAGTGAAAGTCTCTTTCAAAATATTTAATTGGAATGGTGGCGGGGAATGCACTTTGGATGGGCCTTGGGGGAAAAATACAAACTGCGTGAGCTCTCGGGAGTACTGGATTCCTATAAGTGAATTAAAAGCCTTAGGAGCTCGAATTCCTAGCAACGATGTTGAAGCGCAGACTCTGACTCGTGAGTTCAATACAAAAGTGGAATTCAGATCTGGCACCAAAGCATTGACAGGCACGAGCAGCAGTGATTTCTATATGACATGGAGACGCCACTTCGAATGAGTAAGAAAGTCTTGTTAACTGGCTTCAGACCTTTCCAAGGAGAGGCCATTAATCCCAGTGAGCTTTTGCTGACGGCGGTGAGCAAAGAGATGGGAAACAGTGACTTTATCCACACGTTGACTTTGCCCGTGTCCTTTCGTCGATCATGGGAAATTTTAAAATCTGAGCTGGAAAAAAATTATGATGTTATTTTTCTGCTGGGACAAGCTGGAGGGCGCAACCGCATCGGTTTGGAGCGAGTGGCTTTGAATTGGTGGGAAGGTCCTGCGGATGAGTTGGGAGAATCTTTGCCGACAGGCTCGATTGAGCCCGGAGCTTCGCCTGCTTATTTCACTTCTCTGCCTTTGACTGAATGGAAGGGCCTGTTGTCGCAGCAACGGATTCCGGTGGAAATCTCACTCAGTGCGGGAGGGTTTGTCTGTAACTATCTTTATTTTCAAGCTCTGAAGAGGGTGGCTGAGCAAAAGATCAGAACGCAGGTTTGTTTTGTTCATGTGCCCTATATACCCACGCAAGTGGTGACAAAGCCAGCCGGGACGCCCTGGATGGATTTTGAGCAGATGACGAAGGGCGTACTGGCCTTGATCGAGGCGTCTCAAAAATAGATCTATTTATTTTTAAAATCGGTGAACCAAAAGTTCCAAGCCTGCGTCTAAAGAGACAAACATAGGGAGGACAGTAATGCGGCTTTTTCTCAAGACATTCATATTGGTGGGAGCTTTTGCACTGGCGAGTGGAAATGCTGGGGCTCGCAGTGAAGGACGGTCTTTTCATAAAGGTGATGACATGGTCCCTATGGAGGGGCATTTTACTTTGGAAAAAATGAAAAAATTGAATTTATCCGAGGAGCAAACGGAGAAATTAAAAAAGATCCGTGAAGCGCACAAGGAGGATATTCAAAAGCACCGTGAAGAGATGAAGGACGTGAAAAAAGCCTTCAAAAAAAGCATTCGCTCCAACGCCTCTAAAGAAGAGATTCAGAAGGCATTTGATACAATGATTGAGAAGAAAGGTCAGCTAGCCCGCATGCGATTGAATAATTTGCTGGAAGCACGTGAGGTTCTGACCGAGGAACAGCGAGCCAAACTCTTTGAGAAGGGGCCATAGGTTTTACGGTGATTCCAAACAGGGCAGCTGATTTTGAAAAATTTTATGAAGCTCACGCAGACAAGGTGCGTGGGCTTTTGTTCCGTTTGGTAGGTTCGGAAGTTTTGTCAGATTTGACTCAAGAAGTGTTTATGAAGGCTTGGCAACATCGCGATGATTTTCGCGGCGAGAGCCATGCTTCGACTTGGCTTTACAGAGTGGCTTATAACTGCGCGATTGATTTTTTGAGAAAAGCTGGTGAGAGGTCTGCGCCTGGAAAGTTTTGGCAGAACTCTTTGGAAAAAGAGGTTTCACATCGGCAGATAGTGGAAATGCTGTTGCTGGAATTGAGCTGGGATCATCGTACTGTGGTGGTTTTATATTATTTCGAAGAAAGACCGGTGAGGGAAATCGGGGAGATTCTCTCGATTGCGGAGGGTACAGTGAAATCCCGTTTAAGTCAGGCCCGTCAGAAGATGACAGAGTTGCTGAAGATGAAAGGAGTCGAATTATGAGTGATGATTCTCTGAAAAATTATTTGCGGAAAAATGCACAAGAAATTCCTGAAGCAAGACCTCAGGAAGCTGTGCGCATTTGGAATCGGATGCAGCAGATGCAGCCGGTGAAAAGTGCTTGGCGATGGTGGGTGTCCTCCGTGATGACGGCGGCAGCGGCCTTGATCGCTTTTGTCTATTTGCGACAGCCGCAAAAAATCGAAAGTCTGGAAGAGGAGCATCTGTACAGAGAGTGGACGGAAATGGTTCAGGAAGTGGATGCTGACTTTGAGCAAGAGTATGTCTCGACATTCTAGGCGGTCAGTCTCGTCAGCATCCTGGGCAATCACTATTCGATAGTGGAGAGAGCTTCACGTAATTTTTCTTCGTCTTTAACTCCGACAAAAATCAATTCAGCCCGGCGATCTTCATCCATGTTTCCGGTGGATTCAGCAGAGCCTTTACCAACGGCCATCACGTTGACACCACTCAGACCATTTTGTTGCAAAGCTGTGCGCACTTGATTGGCTCTTTGTGTGGAGATTCTTTGGTTGAGGGCCTGACCTCCTGAAGAGTCAGTATAGCCATGAATCTCCACACGTTCAAAAAGGTCTTTGTTTTCATTCAACACCTGAGCTATTTGCGCGATTCTCTGTTGATCTTGAGCGCTGAGAGCGTAGCGAGAGGAATCAAATTGGATAAATCCTCCTGAAGCAACCAGGCTGCCATAGCTGATGTCACGGAGAATCGGCTCCGGTTGAGTGAGGGCAACGGGGCGTGCATAATCTGTTGCGGGTTCCCGAGCGACAGGATTTTCATCCTGAACTGATGCTGGAGTGGGAGCGACAGTTTCTGCGGCGGAGGTTTGTCTCACAGATGGGCGATAAGCAGAGGGATTCCAGCCGATTTGCAGATCAATCATGTACATATTCACCATAGAGCCGGTGTTATTGGTGAGGCTCATCGCTCGCGCACCAATACGCGCCAACCAGCTGGCGCTCATATTGAATTCTTTGAGCACTTGGAGTCCGACAAATTGAGCATCTCCTTGCTCAGCTAAAAACTCCGGTCCCTGTTCAAAGAGATGATTGGCAACAACCCCGGCCTGCCAGCGACTGTCCCAGTTATAACGAGCAGCGACCTCAAGCGCACCCCCAGTGATCGCCGTATTTTCATTGTTACCAGAGTGAATGAATTGTTGATTGTTCACGCCATAACCGAGGTCCATCACCCAAGGTTGAGAGAAATAATAAGAACCTAACAGCTTCAAGGTCGCGGGCGTACCCTCAACGTCATTGAAGGTATCGTACCCGGTATAACCTCCTCCGATCGCAATAAAAGGAAGAATTCCTTGAGGAGTGGTGGCGGCCTCTTCTCGAGAAAACTCCATAGAGCTCGTTGTGCTCTGCTCTTGATTGGCAAAGGTCGCGGTTGAAATCAGACTAAATAAAATTCCCAGTATTGTTTTCATAAAATGCTCCTTTTTTTCGTCTTTATTATCCGCCGCCCTCGAGGCAGGTCAAATTAAGGGATGGATAGGGAGAGCATTTTGTCGAGATAAATAGATGTGGAAAGAAAGAGGATGCGTTGCATGCTGTGGATGCGCAAAGCCATGTACGGCTGAAGATTGACCCTTCTTTCCGCTCCGCCTAATGTCAGGTGTGTTTGCTTGGAGGAAACTATTATGAAGCTGATGAAAGTTGTTGTACTTAGCATGTTGATAGCGGCTTGTGCATCTCAACACAAGGCCAAAGATTTAGATACGAAAGTGGACATGTCGGCACCGGTTCGAGGTGATTCTGTCGTGGGAGTGAAGGAAGGCGACATGGTCTATCAAAGAAAGGTGGCCATGAACGAAGAGCTCCGCCGTTTGGAGTTGGATGTTTACGATCTGGAGGCTAAAGTTTTTGGTGGTCCTCGCTATTTAGACAATCGAGGTCTCTATGGCGTACTACGGGATTGCCGTGTGCAATTGGGCGAGTCTAAAAATGGCGGTGATGGCAAAGTGCGCTGGACAGAAGCTCGTGAATACATCACACCCGATGAGGATTTTTCTAGCATTGGGATAGAAAACAAAAAGCAAATTGTTGGAGTGTCAGAAGAGTTTTTGAAGGATCGTTTGGGACGCTTTAGAGAGTATAGAAAAACTTTGGAAAAGAGACAAGACGAATACGAAACCAAAGTAAAAGTTTGTCAGCTTGAATTAGCTGCACAGCGAAAAGAATAATCGCAATCCCGTATCATTTCGATACGAAATAATAAAAATGCATTAAAGAGCAGTTAATATATTCCGATAAAGGATCTGTATGAAGAACAGATCCTTGTTTCGGCACATTCTGCTATCTGTGCTTTTTTTGCAAGTATTCTCACTTGTTGGATGCACTATTGATGCTTCCATTTGGTCTTCGCTCACTGCGGGACCTGCTATTCAGTTATCACCGGCTTTGACGAATGTTTCTAATAATCCCACTCCAGCCTTTGAAGTGAGCGGTGTCAGCTCCGGTTCCAGTGTCGTTTTATACAATGATAATCACTGTCAGAATAAAGTTGCCGAAGTGGTAGCAGGTTCGAGTACGGTGAGTATCAGCTCATCCAGCCTTGCAGATGGACAGTATTACTTCAGTTCTCGCATTGTCAGTTCGGATGGGAAAACCACGACCTGCGTTGTTTGGAAGGCCGGGCCTTATGTTTTAGATACTCAAGCTCCAACAACTCCAACAGCTTTGAATACAGCTGCGACCACGACAAGCAATCGCTCTCCAGCTTTGAGCTGGACGGCGTCGACGGATGTCGGCGGAAGCGGAATTAGAAAATACCAAGTCCGTATCATCCAAGTTGTCGGCAGTGTAGTGGTGGCCACTTGGCGGGATCTGGTCTCCGGTGGATATATTTCTCCTTTATCCTTAACTCAAGGATCTAGTTACTATTTTGAATTGCGAGCCGTGGATAGAGCCGGAAATATTTCGGGCGTGGCTCAGAGTTCAAACTGGACTGTGACCAGCACAACGATTCCTTTGATTTCAGGTGTTGTTCAGTCTGCTGTGGTGCAGACGGATAATAAACGCATTCTGGGGGGAAGCCCTCTGACAGTGGGTGGAGTGACGGCTCCCTATGTTATTCGCCTGAATGCCGATGGCGGAGCCGATACCACCATGGACTTTGGGGTGGGAACTGATGGTGAAGTGAAGGCCGTTGCCAGACAAAGTGATGGTAAATATATTTTAGCTGGGAACTTTGAAAATTATCGTGGCACAGCTGTTAAGAATATTGTGCGTGTGAACACGGATGGTACGATCGATTCTTCATTTAGCACGGTCGGCTCCGGAGTGAATGGTCATATTCGCACCGTGGTTGTACAAAATGACGGCGCTATTTTAATTGGTGGAAGTTTTACTTCTTATAATGGCACTTCAAGAAACTTCTTAGCTCGCCTGCAGTCGAGCGGGGCTCTCGATACGACTTTCACAGTAGGAACGGGATTTACCGGAGCTCAAGTGGATAAAATTGTGCTGAAGGCCAATGGACAGCTCGTAGTCGGTGGTATCTTCAGTCAATACAATGGAACAAGTCGATCGGCAGGGTTGGCTCAGATCAACAGCGATGGCTCCTTGGACAATTCTTTTAATCTGGTTTTAAATGGCGGAAATATGATCGACACATTCTCTGTCGATAGCAATGGCAAAGTTCTTATTGCGGGTAATTTTTCAACGGCGCAAGGTGTGGCGCGAAGTAAGATGGCTCGACTTAACAGCGACAGCACTTTGGATACCACTTTTAATGTGCAGGGAAGTGGATTTGTGACCTTTAGTAATCCGGGCATTTCCGCCATCGAGGTGTTGAGCGATGGTGATATTTTAGTGGGCGGTCAGTTCACGTCATACAATGGTGTCTCACGAGAACTTATCTTGCGTCTGAACGATGATGGGACTTTGGATACCTCATTCGATGCGGGCTCTTCCTCCGCGCAAAGTATTAAAAGGATTGCTTTGCAAAGCGATGGAAAGATTTTAACATTTGAGGCGCAACCTTATAGACTGAAACGCTTGAATGCGGATGGCTCTGCTGATTCCAGCTTTTTAACTCTGACGGAGTTCAGTGGTGATACGAGTTCCCATTTGATTTTATCGGATGACCGTATTGTCGTATCGGGATCTTTTGAGGTTTATGCTTGGGAAAAACAGACGGCGCTGATCCGCCTGAATAGCGATGGGTCTGTGGACTCAGGATTTAATATCGGAGATGGTTTTGATGGAGATGTCTACACTCTCCTGCTCCGAGGAACGAAAGTTTTGGTCGGAGGCAGTTTCACGACATTCGATGGAAATCCTGCCGCGAATCTGATTCAGTTGAATGCGGATGGCAGTCAGGATAATTCTTTTGATATTGGTGATGGTTTTGATGGCAGTATCAATAAGGTTGCTCTGCAG
>JBCECD010000285.1:0-12072 GCA_039206745.1 Bdellovibrio sp.
AGGGGGCGGATCGCTCGATGACGCCTCTTGGTGTTGAATTGCACATGGGAGAGAATCGTGGAGACACGAGAGCTTTCGCTAAAGCGGCTATAGATGCCGGGGCTGATCTGATCCTGGGACATGGGCCCCACGTTTTGCGCGGTATGGAGATTTATAAAAGTAAGTTGATAGTTTACTCTCTGGGAAACTTTGCCACTTATACGCACTTTTCTTTTGCTAACCCTATGCAGCTGGGGGCCATAGTTGAAGTCAGTCTCAATGAGAGAGGTGATTTTGTTCAGGGAGAGATTTTTTCCACATATCAGTATTGGCTGAAGAAAAAAGATGGATCTCGTTTGAGAGTGGAGCTGGATCTTGATCCGCAAAAAAGAGCAGAGCAGGAAATTATCAAATGGTCACAAAACGATTTCACCTCAACTCAGCCGTTCTTTACGGGGCGAGGCGTGTTCATGAAGAAACAAGTCCAGGGGGTTCTGCGATGATCAGACTCATTTCTTTCATAGTATTTTTCTCTCCGGCGGCATTTGCTCAAAGTTGGATTGGAAATTTGCAACATAAGAATTGTCCTTTGCTCTATAAAGAGCCTCAAGGCGTGATTCTTAAAGAGTCAGTGGTTCTCGATAGCTGGGCGGTTGAAAACTGCCGAGACTGCGCGGATGTTTATATCAATTCTTATTTCACTTCAGGAGTTGAAAAGCTTCGGCAGTTTGGTTTGAGAGATCAAGATCGGGCGGCGCTTTATGACTACGACAACAATTGTGTTTTCTTGATTCAAACTTCAGGGCGTAAAGTGAATATTCTGGCCTCCTACGGCGCTTCAGGAGGCCGTGGTGGCGTGAGCAATATTTTAAAGTCGGGATCAACCTCAGGGGGTGTGCATCGCACCTTCTTGGGTGCTCAAGAGGAATCGCGGATTCGTCATTCGTCTTTGAATATGAATTTAGATCCTGGAAAGTCTGGATATATTGCAAGTTCAGTGCTCCCCACAACTGGATACCAAGATTGGCAGACGGACTTTGTATTAACTCGCTTTATCCGCTTGAAAGGTTTGGAGCCGGAGCTCAACTCCAACTCTATGGAGCGTAAAATTCTGTTTCATGGAACTCATGAAGAAGGTCTTTTAGATTATCATGAGTCCGCTGGATGCATCCGGATGGCCAATTATGATATTCTCGATTTTTATCAACATCTTCCTTTAGGAAGTCTTGTCAATGTGGTCTCCAGTTCGCGTAAAGAAAAACGTCATCGTATTCCTCGAAATAAAGTGATTGTCTATGATGAGACTCAGCATCCGGGATTGAAGAGGGCAGGGCGATGAAGCATCTTCTCTTCAGTTTCTCTTTGATAGTCGGAGTCCAGGCTGTGGCTCAGACATGTCCGTCTTCTCTTCAAAGGGTGAGAGTGATGGCCGTTGGGGATATTATTTTTCATGGTGCACTCTTACAGCAGGCCATGAACGAGAATAAAGGTGGTTTTGCCGCACTTTGGAAACCGGTTCAGCCTTTAATGGATCAAGCGGACCTTCTGTATGGAAATTTGGAGGGACCTGCGGCTGAGAAGATCAATGCGCAGGGACAGTTTGTTGCAGGAGCCGGAGACCTCTATGATCCTCAAGGCTCCATTTATTCTCCGGGTTCTGAAGGGATTTCTTATACTTTCAATTTTCATCCTGAAGGTGTGAAGGCTTTGCAAAAGAGTGGCTTTGAAGTTCTCTCTTTGGCTAATAACCATTCTGCGGATCGAGGGCGGCTGGGTTTAGATAAAACCTTGGAGCTCTTTGAGTCCCTCAATCTTGTTGGTTATGGAACCAAGCACTCTCAGAAGAGTGCGAACTGGTATTCCTTGGTGCAGAAGAAAGGTCTGCGTCTGGCCTTTGTCGGATGCACCTATGAGACCAATGGCGGAGGTTATGCAGATCAAATCTTGAAATGCTATCGCGCTGGTGTCTCGAATCCACAAGTGTTGAATCTGATCAAGGACCTTTCAGCGAAGGTGGATCTGGTCGTATTCACTCCTCACTGGGGAACTGAATACAGTTTCAACGTAAATGCTCAGCAAAAACGTCTTGCCGAGGACGCCCTCGCGGCAGGAGCTCGCGTGATTTTAGGTTCTCACCCTCACGTTTTGCAGGCAACGGAAGTGCGTCGAGATCCACGAGGAGAGGTGACAGCTCTGATTGCTTACTCCCTGGGAAATTGGGTGACCAATCAACAGCCTTATGACTATAAAGATACAGCGAAGCACATGCGTTTTTTCTCTCAGAGGATCAGCCACATGCTGTTCTTTGAGTTGGAGAAGACGTCTCAAGGGGTTAAGATTCACTCGCCCCGTTTCGTGCCAACTTATATGGCGGCAAAGCATGAGACTTCTTTTGGTGGGCGAGCTCTTTATCCGGCTTACCCAGATCTGTATGGTAAAAACAAGACTCTGCAAAATAAAATTGAAATGGCACGCCTTTATTTAGAAAAGTCGAACCCCTTCAATGTCTCAGAAGATCTTAGAAGAGATCATTATGGTGAGGTACGATCGACATACCTCAAATACAAAGTGCCAGCAGAGAGATTATCCTCTCTTTTCTGTGAGAATTAAACTATATGAAAAAAAATATCTTTCTCTCGATCTCTTTATCTCTTTTCACCGGTTCCTGGGTTTTTGCCGGGCCACGGCCACTCTATTTCGAAAGAGCGTGTGAAAATGGTGTGCAAATAAACCTTGGTGCGGTGGGTGATTTTTTGATGCATGATCCTTTGCAGAAGAAATCTCAGAATACAAAATCTTTTCAGCCGCTGTGGAAACAGTGGTTGAATTACACTCGCGGTGTTGAACAGATGTATGGAAATTTAGAGGTTCCTACGGCGCGAGGTCATGCTGTGGACGGGTCTATTGTACCTGATCCGGGGAATGTCTTTGATCGTTATGTACACACGACCTTCCCTCTTTTTAACACTCATCCGCAGATTTTGAAAGATATCAATGAATCGGGATTTGATATTGTCTCGACCGCGAACAATCATGCTTTGGATCGAGGACCGAAGGGTGTGGAGGCGACAATTGATGAATTGGAATCTGTTGGGCTATCGTTTACCGGGACCCGCCGTCGAAATGAGGTGCGTGAGGCTTCGGTTTATATCGAGAGTAAGGGAATTAAAGTGGGTTGGCTGGCATGCACCACTGTTTTAAACTCTGCGGACAAGGAAAAGCAAGTTTTACATTGCCGGCGTGACTGGAATAAAATCAAAGAAATTATCAGTCGTATGAAACACCAAGCGGATGCAGTGATCGTGACTCCTCACTGGGGTGAAGAGAACAAGAATGAGCCCCATAAAGAACAGTATTACTTCGGTCGGCAGATGCTGGATGCGGGAGCAACGGCTGTTTTAGGAGCACACCCTCACGTTCTTCAGCCGATGGAGAAATACCGTACCAAAGATGGCCGAGAAGGATTCATCATCTACAGTCTGGCCAATTTCATCAGTTTTCAGCCGGATTTTAAGCAAAAGTCTTCGATGATGCTATTCCTCGGACTCACTAAAAATCGCAGCGGAGAGACCTTTATTAACGGTGTGAAATACATCCCAGCCCTGATGCGCAATCGCACGGGAAATCTGATGGATATTGAGCTTCTGCCGCTGGAAAAAGCGCAGAAAGATCCTCTCTATGATGTCGTAAAGGAGCACATCTTCGATCTTTTCCCGGTTGAGAACAGCATGGGCTTCGGTGAGAAGATTATCACCAACTCGCAGTGCCGTTAAAAACAAGGTTTCTAAATATCAGTAGAAGCCTTATAAAATTTCCGAAAGATCCACGGGCGGACCTTTCGTCTTTGATTTTTCTAATACAGAGGTCTATAGCCAGAAAGAGAGAGGATATCTCAGTCTCTCTTTTTTAACTATTGCGGATTATTGATACGCAATTTCAGCCTCTGATAGGAGGCTTTAGCCTGAGAAGCGTCTTTGTTCTGGGACAAATCATAAACCACTCGTAAAGCTCCCAGCTCTTCTGTCAGCATCAGGTTTTCATAGTTAAAGAGGCCTTCTGCTTTTAAACGAGTGATATAAGTGCTCAGACCTTCACGGGTCTCATACAGACGGCTGAGGTTTTCTTCCAGTTTTACCACGATACCGGTGAGGAGCACGCTTTGCTCCAAAGCTTTTTGCACTTCAGGAGAAAGCTCACGAACTTCAATCTGTCCTGATCGGATTCGCTCAGCCAGCTCTTTTGCCAGCTTCATCCGCAAGTTGGTCATGACATCTCGATCGTGACTGATTACTTCAGAGAATGTAAAGACCGGAAGAGTTTGAGTGCTTGAATAAAAGTCATTCAGAGCCTCCTCGAAGGTCAAAAGTCTTCTTGTATCGTATTCCGCTTTGAGTAGATTGCGGGATTTTTGCGAGAGCCGGCGCCAGAATCCATCTGGGGAGACCGACATGCTTTGCCGAACCAAAGTTGCCAGAGTCATATCTGAGAACTGACTTGATGTTGGAGTTTGATTATGAATATCCACGAAGACATTCGTCGCCTGGGCGACCTCGGTCACGTTGAGGAGTTTCAGCTCAAACTCGGCGAGGATCGCTCGTGGGATCGGGCCGATGTTGGAATAAAATCCCCGAAATTCCTTGATAAGGCTCATCATGGCGGCGTCTTTTAAAATCAGAGCTTCTTTGTCACTGATTCTCTTTTTACTTAAGGCCTCAGGAGAGAGTTTCTCTAAAGCGATCATCTTATCGCAGAATTTCCATGTGCTGTGCAACTGTCCAGTGAAGAATGGATAGGAGTAGAGTTCAAAGACAAAGTTATTAATAGCCGTGTCGATCTCATAGTTATGAGAGGCAAAGCGCAGATCAATCAAAATTTCCTGTAAGGCCTTGATAGCTTCAGGATTTAGATTTTCTTTTGGTCCTAATTGCTTGGTCAGATCTGAATGGATGCGCAAGAAGGCCTCCATCGAGACATTCACGCGGTCAATGGCCTTCACCATATTATCCCGCTGAGTTCCACGTCTCATTCCTGTATAGAGGCGTCCTTCCGGCAGTTGGCGAGGAAGAGAGCCCAGGCGCGACATCACCAACTCTTTGACCTTTTGATAGCTGGTGCGGTCGAGTTCTTCGCCGAAAAACATGATCACAGGATTCAGCTTGTTATGGGCTAGACGGACAACACGACCCGGTCCCTGAATATTTTCAGGGAATTGCACATATTTTTTGAAGGAAAGATACCAACCGGCTTCCGGGAAATCCAAACCCTCACGGATGGTTCCGACGATCGCATCGACAACACGTCCTTTAAACGGAGTCTTTTTGCGGAAAGCAGTATAAATTTCCGTTCTATCGCCAACAGAAAGTTTTTGCAGTGATACGAAATTTTTTCCAGTCAATTCAGAGAGAGCTTGTGCGATCGGTTCGGCGTCTCGGGGATAAGTATGAAGAACACCGGGACCATGCCCTTCGATAAGAGGAGCGATGTCAGGCCAAATTTCAACAAGACGACGGATGTCGACACTGTACTGAGTTCCTGAGTCGCCTCGTTTGAAAATAGTATTGAATTTAAAACCTCTCTCTTCCGGGTGATAAAAGATAGGCTCTGAGGCATTGATCTCGCCACGCTCCCAAGCGCGTGAGTATTGTTCAGCCATGCGCAGCCATTCAATAGCATTGTCAGAGTCTTTCATGTCTGATGTGCGGGCCAGATGCGATTGAGCCCATTTTGTCGGAAGATCGATAGCAGCCCAGAAAACAGAATCAAAAATTTCCATGGTTCTTTGCGAGCGGGTGACCGGAGAAGCTGTAACCCCGAAGATATCAATCTGGGCTGATTGTTGCAGAGCGCTTTGCATGACGGAGCGGAAGGTCTCGCCGGTGGCATTATGAGCTTCATCAATATAAAGAGCACTGGCTTTGTCAAAGAGGGATTTCTTTTGGGCAGCCTCAGGTGCTCGAGCCGCCAAAGTCGGATAGCTTGTTAAGAGAACAACGGGCAGAGAAGAGTCATCTACAAAACGCAAGAGCTGGGATAGATTCATATTCTCGGAGAGTTCACCGCCCCATTGAATCAAGCGGTAATTCGCAGGTCCCATCTCCGCATGCAACTGGCCGCCAATGGATTGAGCCAGTTCAGATATTAGATCGGGTGTTTTGGTCGCCAGAACGATCAGCTTCCGAGGGCTATGGGCCTGAATGGTGTCGATGATCGCGTCTCCTAAAACACGTGTTTTACCGCTGGCGGTGGGTGCGACAAACAAAAGGGATTTCACTTTGGCGCGAAGTTCTGGGTTTTCACGGATGATTTTGCGCACAGCTTTAGCTTCTTGTTGGGTGGGACGGTCAAAGACAAGACGGCCATCATGGAGAGCGGCTGCAATAGAAATGATGGGAGAGCTTGAGCTGGGAATATATTTATTCAAAGCACTGCCTGCGATCAGGGCGTAGATGTATTTGCTTTTAACTTCATTGAGGCGCTCTTTAGATTTCATAGAATCGGGAAGTTCGAGAACCTGATAAAGAGTGTCTCCGACTTTCTGACTGCGAACGGCGGAGATCTCTGTGATCTGCGAGTTCCACTTGATCATCAGGGGGAAGGTGTCACCCTCGTGATGTAAGACCAGGGTGTTGTCGTCGATCTTTTTAATGTCCATAAAGGGTTTGGAAACGCCGCGTGCTCCGACAACTTTTTCAAAAGGACCTTCCACGAAAAAGACCATGTGAGTAGCAAGAGATGATAAGTCCACGCGCAGTGATTTTCCGCGTTCCTTTTCTCTTTTGGCGGCTAAGATTCTTTCGACCAGGGGATCGTTGGTGGCCCGCATGCGGGCCAGTTGTAAATTTAAATAATCCTGAGCATTCAGGGCAGGCATCTTGGTTGAGAAAGTGCCTTCGATGAGGGTGCGATCTCCAGAGAGGACGCTTTCACAGCGAGGGGCTGAGAAAGCCTCTGGACTCCAGCTGAATGCTGCGGATAAAGTCAAAAGAGACGACAACAACAAATGAGAAGATAATTTCTTGTTCATATCCTGACATAACTAGCAGTAAACATGCCATGGGTCCTGAAAAAAATCTCTAGTGAATTTAGCTTGTTATATGAAGAGCTTCTGTCGAAGATTTAGTCAGAGGGAACTCTTTGTGTTCGAGCTCCCTGGTGGATCATATTGAGACATTTTTAAAGAGCTATTTTTCGCGGCGAGCGCTTTGACGATAAGACATGTTGTTTGAGTGTCGACGACTTTATGCAATAAACTCATCGCAATAATTTAGGCGAGGGTGGAGTTTCTATTGCATCCCCCACATCCTGGATACATCTTTATGTCCGGGGGGATTTATGCTTTCGGTTTTGATTTTATCATTATCAGGTTTGTTGTGGGCTCAGGAAATTCCGTGGCAGGACACGGAATTTGCGTGTTTGGATCGGGCGACGGCTCAGAAGTATGTGCGGGATTTTAATATCTCCACGAAAAGCTTCGGAGGTCTGGAACTCTGTAATTCTGAAGTAGATACCAAGAAGTTATTCAATGATTTGCAAATCATTGAAAAAGGAACTTTTGATGCTGCCAAAGGGGACAATAAGGTTTTTATCCGGGGATTGGTTCCGGCGGATAAGTACTACAGTTGGATGAAAAGTCAGACACGAGGAGTGTATCGTGGGCATGATATGCCGACGGCAACTGCTTACAATAGCGGTGGATATTTCACGATGCAAGATGGATGGGCATTGACCTCCACATTGGGTCGTGTGGGTACAATCATTCATGAGGCACGGCACACCGAAGGTTATCGTCATATTGCCTGTGCGGTCGGTCCCTATCAGGATATTTCCTCACCGGGCTGTGATCGTAATTATGAGTATGGTGGATCTCATGCTGTTGAGATGGAATACTATGCACGAGTGTCGGTTCAGGGGCAGAATTTTCATCCGGTCTATCAGAGAATGGCGCGTCTGATGGGGATTGCTCGCAGTAACTTTGTTTTCAATCAGGCTGTCATCCAAAGAAAAGAGGCTCTTTTGGCCCTTTCAGCGGATCGTTCCGAGGCGGATCTTTATCTCGAGAACTCTGTTTATCCTCGTGAGGCGCCTGCAGCTGAAGGCGTTCTGAAGCGGACTTCCTATGGTGGCTCAGTCTTTGATGGAGAGCACGCTTTTGCTATCGAACTCTATGGCAGTGATAAGTTGAATGTTCCGGTCACAGACACCTATTCGTATTTTAAAATTCTTTTAGATGACCCCAAGAAGATTTTTGATTTCGAGGAGTTTGATGTCGGAACAAAACGCTACGTCCTTCGTATGCAAACACCGCGCAGCTTCGAATTCTTCAACTTTGCTGAAGGCGGTTGGGGACGAGCAGCGAATGTCAACATCGCTGTCGCTCGCACCACGTCGGCAACAGAGGATGGGCGCACGGGCTATTTCCTGATTGATACGGATAATAATATTTATCCTTTGAATGCTCAGAGTAAAACCTTGGAAGCGGCTCTGCCGAATAAGTGGAATTCTGAAGTTGTCCAAGTTGCGGCAGTGAATACTCACGTTTATGTTTTAAAAACAGACGGGCGAATTTATGAGCGCTCTCGAGATGGGCAGTATCATTTGTTCTCTGAAGACTTGTACAAGGGTGTCAGCAGCACTCCTGTTTATGATGGCTTTGAGGTAGCGCCTTAATGAAAAAAAAGGTGCTTGGGTGGGCCGCTTTATTGATTTTCGGAGGCATTTGGTTATTGAGAACAGATTACTTCCGAGGTTCAGAGGGAGCTTCCAATGTTCACTCTTCACAAGTCATTTCAGCGGCGAGTCCTTCATTTGTAAAATCTGAAGGCGAGTCGAACTCTGTAGATCTGCCATCTTGGCTTAAGCAAGAAAGCGCCAAGCTAGCCCAGGTTCAGGAAGATCCGGCGAAGGTGGAGCAGTCTCTGCGTCAGCAGGCACGGCAGCTGACTTTGCCGCAGCTTCAGTTATTGCGCGAGCGATCTCTGGATTTGGATGTGGCGGAAGATGAGCGCTTTTTAGCGCTCACTCTTATTGCCTGGTCAGAGCAGAGGGAGGCGCGTTCTTTGCTGGAGCAGATTTCTCTGGTGCCTGTCGATCCTTTTCTATCTCCCGGCAGAAAAGGTGATTTTGAGCGAGTTCTTCGCATGCAAGCGGTCGAGGGATTGCAAGATCTCGCACTCTCGTCCACGGAATTGCAGAACTCCCTTCGGCATATTATTTCCCGAAGTGGTGAGGCTATGACAACAGACCGCGCTCATCGCCTTCTATGGAGCTCGCAACAACGAGCTCCTTCTCCGCAGGAGCAAGATAAAGCGGCTCTGAAAAAGCTTTTGCAGCGCCCCGCAGGATCGTAAGGACTTCCGAGCTTCGTTCACGAATTCTCATGACAACTTTAGCTATTCTTGATTTCTTACGCTTATGAAGAGCTGGAAAGCTAGGATTGCGGTCATTCATTTTCTTTTGCTGTCTTGGGTGTTGCACGTTTTGGTTGCGACATTCTTACTTTTTACTCCTGATTTCAAAGAGAAGAATCCGCCGACTTTGGTGGAGTTTGAAGTTCGATCTTCTCAGCAGTCAAAAGGCCTCCCCGGGTGGCCATCGCAAAAGCCCGGTGTTCAAAAAGACCCTTCTTCGGTCAAGGCGAAAAAAGCGCTTCAGATAATCTCTGAAAATGCAGGCATTAATTTAAGAAATGCTGGGACCTCAGTGCCAAAAGGGGAAACTGTTTTTGGCGAAGGAGAGGCTCCCGTTCAGGGCAATGGAGCTTGGGGAGAGCAGGTGGATTTTCATCAGAGTGTGGAGCTGACGACCTTCTTTCAGAGAATTTTAGAGAAAATAGATCGTTCCTTAGATTATCCGGAAGACATGGCTCAAGAGCGTATTCAGGGTGACGTGCGTGTGGATTTTTATGTCAATCGCAAAGGGCAACTGATGGGGGATTTTCACGCGGTCAAGGGCTCGCCTTTGCTGAGTCTTTATGTGATGTCATCGCTCTTGGTTCTGCTGAAGGAGCCTCTGCCGGAGAATTTATGGAGTGACCGAGATGAGAACATCGCATTGAGTGTTCATGTGCGCTTTGAGACCTATCAATTTTCAGAAGTTTCCCTGCGTCACTCGGCAAGCTTTCAATCCAATGAGCTCAATCTGACTCGGGCTCGTTATGTCACACCTCTTGCTGTGGAAAAAGTTAATAAGTTTTTCACCCGCTATATGCCTCCGATCATTCCTATTCCGGGTGGCTTCTATGTGGATGTGATCATGCTGGCTCAATATATTAATAATATTGGTACGCCAGACCCTGATGATCAGCGCAAGGTACGCCTTTCCTTCACTCGAGAGCGTTTGGAGAGGGCTGTGAAAAAGAAAAGCGTTGCGTTGTGAAGGTAGGAGGGGGCTGTTTAGCGAGAGACCTCAAAGAGCGCTCTAAAAAATCATCGTAGAGCGCGTAAGGATCTGGAATTTTATTATAGGATCTTAAAGACTTTGCAACTTCTCGAACTCTTTATAAGACTTATCGTCTGCTTTTAAGAGAAGAGACAAAGAGTAGGGAAGTTCTTTGTAAACACGTTTGCCACCGTAGTACATAATGACAGGTTCAAAGAGGCGATTGTTGCCGACGGCTAACTTTGCCACATTATCAGGACTGATAGTGTAGCGACGAAGGGTTTCATCCAAAGGCCATTTAACATCTGCAAAAACCACATAGGCAATTTCTGAGCAGACAATTCTTTCGTGAGTGTTGACGTCAAAGTTGAAGTCATACTCTTTCCCGATTTGGGCTACAGCTTGCAGGAGGGCCTTGCGGCGGTATTCGTCGGTCAGGTTGGCACGGTGATCGCGGAGAACGAGAAAGTCATCAATGTTCAGGAAGTGCTCGAGGGTGTTGATCTGCACTCCGGGACGCAGAGCTTCGATTATATGATGGCCGGAGCGGATTTTAGTCTGAATGTCAGCGGGTAGCTGATCCCAGACTTGCAGATCGCGAAGCTGAGCTTCCGTGCCCACCCAGATCGCGACATGACCGTAGTGGCCTGGAATCATCTTGTCTGTCAGACGAAAGGGCGTTTTCTCCATCAAGACATCCAAAGGCTTCATTTCGGCAATAAGTTGGGCTTTCTCCTCGTCAGACATATTGTTGAGATAGCCTTTGCGAGTTTCCACCAGGCCCACCATGTTGCCAAAGCCCATGCTCAGGCCATAGCTGACCACGCGCACGCCGCGTTTTCCGCGCAAAGTCAGTCGATTCCAAAGATTGGCCACGACATCCGTCACACTTGAGCCGGTATTATTATTTTTCACAGCCAGGTACCAGATGCTCGACTGAGTGAGGGCATACAGGTGGCTCTCTTCAGGACTGGTTGGTAAACCATTCGCCCGGCGCCAAGCCATGACCTTGTCAACGAACTGGACTGCCTGGTTGAGTTGTTCTCGTCGCTTCGGTGAAGAGTAGGAGTCGGCAATGCTCTGGAGAGCTTTGTATTGATTGGTGTCGTAGTTCAGAATGTATTTCAGGGAGTCATTGCTATTGTAGGGTTGGATCGCCACTAAATAGTTATCCATCAACATCAGAGCAGAGGCCAAAGCCATGTGGATGCGGAAGATGTGTTTTTCTCCCTGCGGATCTTTGGGATCTATGTAGAGAATTTTTTTATCACCCTCGTGAGGAACAGCGTAGTCAAAACTGTTTCTTTCTGAGCGAGTGCCTTTGTAGGGATCCAGTTTGACTTGATTGCCATTGGCAAAATAGGTCGCTTCGCCAATGGCGAGATCGAGAAGTTTTTGGCGTGTTTGCAAATAGCTGGCACCCATGGAGCGAAGCCATTCGCCCTCTTCGCGTGTGAGTTGGACTGTCTCGTTTTTGTCGAGATTTTTCTTGTCAGCAAATTGTAGAGCCTGCGCGCGGAAATTCAAGGCATCGGCCATCAAGATCTGCAAATCATAGTATTGCGGGTCCACATAGAATGTGGCAGCCGGAGTCCGAGACGAAGAGTATTTATCAAACGACGAACAGCCAACCACCATTGTTGCCAGCAGGAGCAACAGCGAACGTTTCAAAGACATGGGATTTTCCTCCATGCTCCTAGATTAAATGAAATCTCA
>JBCECD010000286.1:0-236 GCA_039206745.1 Bdellovibrio sp.
CGTCGGGCCATACATTATATTTACTCTCGAAATAACAAATAGCATCTGTCTCTTCTTCGGCTACAAGATCAACCCCATCCAAAATAATGTAGGTTCCAAAAATATTTTCCCCAATATCAACAATGGACTTTTTTACGACATTGTTTTGAGAATTAAAGGCCCCTTCGATGGTTATGTAATCGCCAACTGTTACGCCATATCGCGTTCTTATATCTATTCCTTGAAACAAAACTGCA
>JBCECD010000286.1:246-11834 GCA_039206745.1 Bdellovibrio sp.
GGTGTTATACCCTGTTGATCGATATATCTTCGTGAACCTCCACAGTTTTGCTCACGATCTTTTCTTTTTGTTCCATTACGCCCTTCCAGAACGCGGCGGCTACTAATCCGCCTAATATTGGCGCGACAATAAACAACCATAATTGGCTTAGCGCTTTTCCGCCTGATAACATCATCTTTAAAGCCAGATCTTTCATCGATCCAGCAATTCGATAAAAAGACTTCACCTCTGTTTCAACATCGCTGGTTCTGCCAATGGTTCCAAACTGAGCTCTTGATAATCCGGTAATTTGTGTTTCTGATAAACCGGTGTACTCAATTATCTCATCGTCTATCTGAACATACGTTTTAAATGACGCATCTTCGCTAGGAAGAAGGAGGCCCGAAGTAGTTTCCACCTCAATGACAGTTGAGCTATCGAGAGTTGTTTCTGAAACTGCAACTTGCAGATAACCGTCTTGGTCTTCAATTGTTGAGGCGTCGATAAGATTTACCGCTGGCTGACTATTATTAATCGCTCGAACAACCTGACTGGCAGTCGATACGCCGTTTGCAATTGTAACCGTAACTGTGTTTCCGGCAACAGATACAGCCTCACTTCCTGCTGTTCCCCCTATTATAAGACGTATTTTTATATCTCCCGCAGCCTGATCCTGAGCTTGATACTTCACTCCGTTTATAAACTTACACCTATATCTGAAAGTGTCTGTAAGCTCCGAAGAAATTTGAGGGAAGATTTCTTGCCTTTTTAGACCATCGGGGTGAGATACTCGTATTTTGACAGACCCTATTCCTGCATCAATTCCCTCAACAACACCCTCCAGTATCGGATGCGATTCATCAGGATGAACGGCATTATCATACGAAAGGTATACCTTTGCTTTTCTTGAAAGCAAGTCCTCGATGATTACCGAGGGGGAAAGTAATTTTGTGACAATAAGGTCCTTATCAATAATATCAAGAGCAAGACTCTGGACCGAAGAAACATAGCTTTTATCATAGAAAAGCTGCTGCGACAAACTGAGGGCAGAGGCTCTCACATCGATATACTTCAAAGCACTTGGATCTATGTATGACGAATCTAAACGTAGGCCAGTATCTAAAAAATGTCCTTCATCAAGCCTTAGTTTTCGATAAATATCAGTTACA
This sequence comes from Bdellovibrio sp., assembly GCA_039206745.1. Classification (GTDB taxonomy): domain Bacteria; phylum Bdellovibrionota; class Bdellovibrionia; order Bdellovibrionales; family Bdellovibrionaceae; genus Bdellovibrio. The sequence goes on from JBCECD010000286.1 coordinate 1,395, forward strand.
GTAAAAACGTAATCAACACCTTCAATTTCAAGTATAATATTGGGCTTAATGATTGCATAATTTAGTGCCATTTTTCTTTATCCTGTGAGCTGCACCGCTAAAAATTCTTTTCCCTGTTGGTATCCTTCATCAATTCCCCTGCTTATGGCTTCCTGATTAAAATCCAAAGTCCCAACAGTTCTCACCTTTGGAGCAATCCAGTGAAGCTCAATATTGCGCCCAAGCCCAAGACTGTTATACATCTGGCAGGTTTTAATGTCGTTTAAAAGGGCCTCATCAGAAAGAATCGAAAGACACCTAGATGCGATCTGAAAAATGTTTTTAGGATCATCAACAATATCCAGCTCTTTATTCACTGGGTTGTTCATAAAAACAAAGATTCTCTCCGCGCCTTGATCAATGGCAAACTTCAAAGGAGTGTTCTCCCGGACTGCCCCATCGACCATGTGACCATTAACCGGCTCCGTGATAATTGGAATGGATGCCGAGGCAAGCGTGGCGTCCCTAAAAGATCTTGTGTTGGCAGAGAGCTCATGAACAAGTTTACCGTCTATGAGATCCACGTAGCTCACCCAGACTGGAATCTTTGGCTGACGGCCCTTGATCATTTTGTCGATCTTTTCTTTAAGAGCATATGAATGCCAAAGAGATCTGCCTCCAAATGGCAAACCAAGATACTTAAACAAACGCCTAGGGAAAACGTCTTCTTGTGATTTGATCGATCTCCACACTGTCTCAAGTTCAACAACAGAGCCAAACGAAAGGCCGACTGCGTTTAATGAGCCAGCACTGTTTGCAGTCATAAAATCAGGCTTAATGCCGTATTCTAATAAGGCTTTAAGGCATCCAAACTGATAAGAACCTGCGGCTCCTCCGCCGCTTAGTACAAAAGCTGTTTTCACTGTGCTTCCTTTTCTTCTACATAATCGAGAACTTCAGAAATCCCCATGAGATCAAATCCGGTTATCCCATGGCATTTCTCAAGATCCCATTCAGCTACTGGAACGACTTCGATTGGATTAAAACGAACAATCTTGTACTCGGCGCAGACATTACTTTTCAGGTCCACTTCGAACATTTTCTTCGGAAACTGATTGTGTTGGCATGCGACGGTTAAGAAGATCAAGCATAGCAGAAGCGCGCTCATGACGAGTTTGAGCATCAGCATATCGTTTTGCATTTGTTTCATCAGCTCTTCCTTGCTCAAGGTCTTTCTCCATTTTCTTGACGTGTTTTTTCATTCGGGTCTCAGCCTCATAAACCAAGACCCGAATCAAAGCTGTTAAGGTGATCAGTAACAGCTTTTCAAGCATTAAGCCGCCTCGTAATCAGGCACCAATGCCAAAACTTGTTTCATATAAGGCAAAAGTTTTTTTGCTGTTTCAAGGTCATTTGCAACAGCGACTTCTTTCAGTGCTTCTGCAATATCGACTTCAACAAATGCGCCGCCTTTTGCAGCGATCACGCCGTCTAAATCTCCATCGATCTCTGCGCCGATCTCAACTTTTACTTTTCCTTCTTTAACCTGAAGCTTTTTTTGAACTTCCATTGTTTCCTCCGTGTCGTGGCATCATTGCCATTAAAAAAATTAATGTTGCTCATCCTTGAGCGTTCTAAGGAATGACTCCATCCATTCCCGATCTCTTACCTTGTCAAACATTTCAATTTTCACGCGCCTTGCGAGAACCTCAGAGGCACACTTAACAAAGTGGGGACTTAGAGTTCCAGGAACGAGAAAATTGATCTCTTCCAAAATGGCATCGCTTAGCTCACCATGAATCTCTTGCGAAAATGCGAAAAGGGCGCTCTCAATCTCGTCCTTCACTTTTCCTCTTTCTTCCCCTTTATCAGAGATAAATTAGGCGAAATCTGTTCGATCTGAGTCTTCTGAAATTCCCGAATCACATTTGTGTTTTCTTTGAGGGCTTGCATAATATCTGTGCGGATCATGTCGATCTTTGCATCCATTTTAGCCTCTAAAGAAGTCACTCTCTTATCGATTTTGATGACTGACTCACTAAGATTTGCAAGGTTCAAATTCGTCTTCTTCTGATCTTCCGTTACAGTTGAAACCTTCTCTGAGATGTCCCGGGTCTCGTCTTTCACAACGCCCTTTACACCTGTCAGCCAGGTCGCTACTATTTTCATAGCAACTCCACCAAGAGCTCCGAGCGCTGTAACCAATGCTGTGATTTCTCCGATGCTATCCATCCTTACGAAGCCTTTCTGATACAGAATCGATTTTGAAGATTTGAACTGGACAATGTTGTCGCCGCCGAGCTTTGCGCATAGAACTGAATAGTTGATCCTGCAGAAAGGTAAACACCATTGTAGTTCACTTCCCTACCATAGTTTCTTGTTCCACCAGTTCCGTTATCATCACTTCTGGCAACGGCGCTTCCGCCAATGTAAATATAATTGTAATAGCTTTGAGCAGTCGTAAGGGCTAAGCCAGTCGAGTTGGACATAAACATGATGTCGTAAAACCCCGGGTCACTAACCGTGAAAGCATTCCCATTCCATCTTCCGTGAGAGTCACTTACTAATGTTGCAAACGGAATAAGAGTCGCGCTCGTGCCGACAGATGTTCCGACGGAACTTGTGTAAGAAGCCACCACCACGGGACCTGAAGCTACCATTGTAGGGTTCTCGCACTTTCGAACTGAAAGAGTAGCCTTATTAACTGAGGCTGATGCACCAAACGCGTGCTGCGAGTACAGCTCTATATACGTACCCGCCGAGAAATAAAAAGGTCTTGTTGAGAGACTCATTGAGTAATTAGTCGCGTTAACTCCGCCTAGCTGACTTGACACAGACTCAATTGAAGCTCCGTTAGCATAAACATCAATTAATGCTCTTCCCGCAGTGGTATTAGGCGAAAGATATCCCACTATGGCGTCTATTTCATAATACCCAGAACTTCTAATATAAATTCTTTGAGTAGCAGTATCGTTTCCACCATAGGTATTTTCCGTGGAAACTGTTAAGAGTGTTAATTTTGTCGTCGTAGCGGTGGCTACCGACTGTGTTCCACTGTGTGTTAAAACTGAGATGAGCTGACGCCCGTCATACCCATCACTCACTTTTACAGACGAAGACCGCCCTACAACCGGAACGGAGAACTTAACATTCACCGAGTCCCCAGAGGCAAAAGTAAACGGCTGAGCTTGTGTTACCAAGCTTCCTGTAGCTCCATCGACTCTTAGCACAACTTCCGTTGTTGAGTTATACGTTGCAACTACAGAGTAAGCCGACGTCGCCGATACATCATATGCAGTTCCAGCAAAAGACTTTAGCTCACTTCTATTCCCCACAGTTCCTAAAAGTTTCGCAGTATCAATGGTTACAGGAAGATTCAAAGTTAATGTCGCCGAAGTGGGTGCCCCAGAAAGAGCCACGTTGATATCAAACTCCTCTTCATCCCCAACTTGTCGTCTTCTTCCTGTATAAGTTGAGTTGGTTAACCAAGTGCCGGTTGGGGTCCAAGAGACCCAATCGGTAATCGGAGTTCCGGTAGCATATTTACTTATAGAAACACTTGCGTCTAATTTTAACTCGAAAATGGTTGGAACATTTGTTGTCGTGACGAACAAGATCAAGCGCATTTTGGTTGCATTGTAAGGAGCCTGAACTGTTCCACTAAATGTGTCACCAACCGCAGATGAATTACTCAGCAAGTTAAATGAACTTGCACCCTTTAAGCTCCATGATGATCCATCATAAAAAGAAACCCAAACAATCATGTCCGAGTCTGTAGAGCGAGATCCCGCAGTGAAGGTTCCTGCGTTCACGATGTAATTTAGATTTATATCTAAGTTCTTTCCTCGCGCGCCAAGGGGAAGATTGTACTCGGATTGGATCGCGCGTCCCTGCGGGTTTGAAATAGAATCTTTTCTTACGATAAGAGAAGACTTCCCGTTCAGAGGATTCGTTGTGGTCGAGGAGATAAAAAAGAAGTCTGAGCCGCTGGCCTCGGTAAAACTACCATTTGGCCTTGTGTCAGCTGCATAATACCCTTCAGTCCATCCAGCTACTCCCAGGGAACCATCTGGGTTTGGTAAATGGTTGCGTTGTCCTCCCCACCCTATAATATCCAAAGAAGTAATGATCTTTTCCCAGTTGTTCGATGTAGTACTTGCGCCAGCAGGTAAACCAATTAGTTTATATATCGCATCAGCTTCCGAGACATAGACAAGCATGCCTTCAGTTCTTTCTACTTCCGGAATCTCATTTCTTTGGCTGTAATCTTCAGCAATAAGAATACCGCCTCCAGACTCGCCTCCGCCGGAACTGGCAACGACAAGCCACCCATTTAAAACTGAAGAATATAAAAGAATGACCAATGAGTTTTGCTTAAATGCGATATCACTCTCAGTTGAAGATATTATTCTGCCCGCAAGGCCTTCATCTGCGGTATGCTTTAAAGCAACAGTTCTACCTGTTCCATTCGACAGCAATAAAATCTTACCGTTTAATCCGCCTGCGATTTCTAAAATTGACTCAAGGTCATTATTTAATAAAAGAACTGCCGTTTTTTCTGCAATACTCAAAGAAGCATTTTCACCAGTTGTAACAGCATCATCCACTAGAGCTGCCATAAGATCTTTAGTAACTCCTAAAGATCCTGTAGTTGTCTTCCCGCCTACAAAAAGACTCTTGGCAATACCTACTCCGCCCGTAGTGCGAATCGAACCAGATGAAGTACTTTCGGCCTCTTCAGCATTTAGAAAGTTATATCTTCCGGCAACAGAAGTGTCGTGGGTCTTTGATGCAAGTCTATTATTCAAACCTTCACTTGTTAATTCTTGCGAATAACTAAGCATCACACACCTCTTTTATCGAATGTAAGTGTTCCGGACCTATAATAGTTGGGCAAACCTTCGTCATATTCCTCAATCAATCTGTAACCGAGTCCGTTTTGGTTTTCTTCAGTAGATGCAAGAGTTAATATTTCAAAAACATCAGGACGATTTTCATCTTCCATGAACTCAATCGCTTCCTGTCTAATGCAGTAATCCAGAAGAGAAAGAAATCCAGCCACCGCTTCAACTTTGGTTCGAATAATAGATCGAGGATCTTGAACAATGTCGGTGATATACATCGCCTCAAAAGAGACTTGTCTTTCTATTCCAAAACTCGTGGCCTCAACAATTCCCGTAATTGTCTTTTTCTTCACCGCTTGGATCTGAGAGGCATTTTCTCTCGACGACAAATAGCTCTGAAGGGGAAATTGAAAAGCATACTCTTCGCAGCATGGATTTAGTGACGTGTATGAATTGCTCCCTGTTAAATCTGCATCTTGAGTAAAACCAACAAGTGAAGCGATGTTCGATGCGTCCTCAAACATACTTACTAAAGGAACTTCAAAACTTCCTTCCGCTGATATTGTTAAAAGTCTCGTAGAGCGATTCAGTGAGACAGAATATTGTTGCGAAGAAACTGCATTAATAGCTTGCTGTAAAATCAGAGGAAATTGACTGGGCAAATAACAACCAGGATCTAAAAAAGCTACTTTTTCAATTCCGTCTTCTTTAATCGTGAATGATCTCTTTAATTCAGTTAACTCTGGGCCATAATAAATTTTGGAATAGCTAGACAAAGCTCCCATTAAGTCACCCCTAATACTTTCACACCATTTTTGCTAAAAGCGCTGTTTAAAATGTCTGCTATTCTCAAACCAGTCTCATCACTATCAAAAATATCCCCTTCAATTGTTAAGTTGACCGATGGAGTTTCTTGCTTTCTCTCTAACCCCTCAGGGGATACGATTTTCACCGTCTCACTGGTCGCGCTATCGGATACTCCCCCTCCCGAAGAACTTGCAGTTGAAGAGGCCGCCGAAGCAGTATTTCCCCCACCAATCCCAGAAAGAACTCCCCCAAAGGCCGCAAGAGCAGCGCCGGCTGCCATTAAGGCAGCACCATTTGGCATGCCCGCCCACATATAGGCTGCGCCCTGCAAAATGAACTGCGTGCCCAATTGAATTGCCATTTGTCCCATAGATCGCAGTAAGGAACTTGTAAAAGCTTCCAAAGCATTTTCACCAGACACAACCGCTGTTCCGAATGCAGCAAATGCATTCGCCGCTCCAGAGCCTATTGAGTTAAACATCTGAGCACCAACCGTTTGGAAGTTCTTGGATGCAGTTTTTGCAAAATTGGACGACGCCTGAGATGCACTAGTTAAAGTACTCTGAAAACCAGACATGACCGATTGATATCCCGTCATTGTCTCGTTTGCTAAAGTCATCGGATCTTCTTGATTCAAGATTTGTTGGTTTCGAATTGTGGCGAGTTGTTGTTGAAAATTTGTTTCTAACTGAATACGTTGAGCATTGTATTCTTGTTGAGACTGAATCGCGCCAGCACGATATTGATTCTCAAGCATCTGGTTCTCAAGTTGATATTGCTCACGTATGACATATTCTTGCTGATCTAAACTAGCAAGCGTCGCCAATCGTGTTTGGCCAATATCTAACATTTGAGAAATCTCTCCCTCGCTGGCTTTAGCAAGTGAAAGCTGTTGTGCTAGGCTTGCGCGCTCAATGAGTTGATTTCTATAAGCAACAGTAAATTGCTGCTCAGCTGTTAGCTTTCCTTGTATAGCACTTGAAGACTGATCATTTGCGGAAGCCTCGGCCTTCGCTGCCGCCACAGACGCTGTCGAATTTTGAGTTATAATTGCGCCGCTTTTTTGTATTTCCTTGGTAAGATCTTCAATTTCTTTCTTTCGATCTGCAATAATGCCTTGAGATGCCCGAGCATTGAATGCTGTCATATTTCTTTCGAGCTCAGCAATTTCATATTGAGCCCGCGCTTTTCTGGCTATTAAATCAGCAACTTCAGTAGCTGCATTATTGGTAGACTTAAATGAGGCCATATCCTTCAATACTTGAGCAAACTTCCGCATAGGGCCGCTTTCCGCGATTGATACTGCGACACTATCGACTAAGTCTTTTATAGCCTCTCTTGCTACCTTTATACTGTTTCCAACAGGAGTAATCTCTGTGTTGATATCTTTAAATCTCTTGCCGCCAACTTCAATCGCGGCATTTAGAATCGCTTGCTGTCTTTGTGCTAAATCTAAATCAGAAGCCGCAAGACCCAATGATCTTGCGTATTGCTTAGTGGCCTCCGCGTTATCTATATAAATCGAGTACTGTCTCAAAGCACGAGAGTTTCCCGACTCTATGGCCTTGATCATTGTCGAGTAGACATCATTAATTTCCAAACCCATTGCCGTCGCCGCCTTGCGCGAAAGATCTAAGAGTTCCGGAAGTCTGGATGCATTTTCTCCCAAACTGTTGATTGCCGAAGACGACGCCCTAAGTATATCTTCCATGTCAGCCATTCCAGCGGCAGCAGCCTCCAACTTCTGTCTAAAAGTTTCAGGCATAAGCCCCGCGCCCTGAGCTAGAAGCTCAAATTCGCGTCGAATGGCTATAATCTCCTCGCCACTAAGAGCTAAATCAATGGCAGACTTAACTCCAAAGACAGCCAAGCCCACAGCCCCGGCAGCCAGGCCCATCCTTCCAAAATTTGAGACGATTCCAGGAGTGAAAGTATTTGCAGCTCTCGCAATTTCTTCAAAATCAATTAGCTTTGTTGAGCCAGATGTTGTTTTGTTAATTTTATCACTGGTATCTTTAGCCTGCTTCTCAATGTTAACAAATCCCTGCCTAACAGAGCCGTCTTCCATCTCAATCGCTATCACTATTTTTTCTGTCGACGAATCAGCCATGGTCCTACCTCCGTGAGAGGCGTTTTTGCACCTCTTCAAGAGTCACAAAGTTTTTGGGAGTGTCATAGAGATCAGGAAAAGCGAGCTTATGAAGGTTCTTATGAGCCTTAGACCTTGCTTGTGGTTTCATGTGAGGCATGGTGGCCACAAGGCTCTGATTAAGCATTTCCTGAGCCTCTATTATCGTTATGCATTCCCATAGAGAATCCCTCTCCGGCACCGTTAAGCCTCGATACTCAACAAGGCTTAATCCATAAAAACGCATTACTTTTGCTCTGATGAGCTCGGTGCGACTTACTTTTTTTTAGCAGCCGGATTATTGACAAACGCAATCAGTTCGCTGAAATCAATTGAGTCAAGCTTATTGATCACATCGACACTTAATCCTAGAGATGCCAAATAAGACTTCATCGCATCAATCAACTTTGAAGGCTCTGTGGTTCGAGTGATGACATCAAATGCCTCAATCTCTTCAATGGTGGGAAACCTTAATTCATGTTCCACACCATAGATTGTGACCTTCATCGTTTTCTTTTTTATTTCTAAGCTATACATCAAAGCCCCTTAATTAAATCGCAGACAACCATTCGGTAGAGCCCATTGAGAAGAATTCGATGCTCTTTGGTTTTGTTGAATCTGGATAGATCGATGCTGTCACTGGAATGGTTGAAAACTCGGTTCCGGAGAAAGTGAATGATTCAAGACCAATCGCCGCTTTCCAAAACGTGATATCTTCAGATGTATCCGCATCGTCCAAAGCAACAGGATGTAAACGAAGTTTAAAGGTAGGCTTAGATCCACCCATTAGGGTCATCCCGTATCCGACCACCTCTTCGGCATCTTCGATCTCTGGTAGCATTGTTTGTCCACCTACCATGACCATTGCTCTTTTAATTGCAGCTTTATCAAACTCCATCAAAGAGAAACCAAGCTCAGGTTTTGAGTAACCAGTTGTAATCTCAGACTGAACAGTTTCGCCGGTTGCATGAGTTTGAACCTCTTTTACATTTTGCTCCATTCCGGTAAGCTGGATATCGCCTTCGATTGCCCCCAAGGAGATCTCGGCAAATCCAATCGCTTTAACAGCAAAAGAAAATCCTGTCTTTTTTGCAGTCTTAATAGCATCACGCGCTGGGTGTGCATATCCTTCCGTAGCGTGAGTAATGATCAACACTTTTCCGGACTGAACAACTGTCCATGGAGATCCAGATACTGCCAAGAGAGCAGTTTTAATTTTTCCAGCAATCGCAGTGGCAGAATCATCTTCCGCAATCGCAACTCGCGTTGCTGTCCAACCACTACCAGGAAGAACTGGCAGAAGATAGTCCTCGGAATCAACAACAGTCGCATCGTCCAAATAAACTGCATGATTTTCACCGGCAGGAGTGTGTAACGCAAAATAATTTCCAAAAAGAGATCCTTCTACGTCGGCTACGCAAGTGACTTGTTCTGTTTGCTTGCTATCCGCAGAGAGATAGACATACATGGGCTTAATTTTAATATTTGCGACATCTTGCTTACTCATCGCTTTTTACCTCAATTGGTTAAATGGTTCTAAGATACATATTTAAAATCAAATCTCATTTTTAAAGACCCAAATGGAGTATCCGACTCATCACTCAGCTCCGGCTCTGCTCCGACATAAATCACATCTAACAATCCAGGCAGAACAAACGCCTTCATCTCATGTTCGATTTCGTCGGCAATCAAATCGAACTCATCGTCTATAGAATCAAGCTCACCAAGATCCATCACTCTTGCGACACGAGACTCAATGGTCACCGAGTAAATTCTCTGGTAAACTCCACTTCCCATCGTTACCCTAGTTGGAATCTCTGGGCCTCCATATATAAGGACTACGGGGTAAGTCTGAAGCTCTACAAGCGGAGATCTTCTGCTTACATAAACATGCTCTCCAGCTTGAGTTTTATTCAGCAAATGAGCCGCTAAAGATTGACGAAGACCTACCCTAAAGTTACTCATCTCTTCGACAACACAAGCGTTGCCCCTCCCTCACCATCGGCATCCACTTCTTTAATAAAGAATTGAATTCCTCTCATTGATAAAAGATCTCCCTCTTTTAAGGAAATACCTTCTTCTTGCAGATTTCTAAGATTCACACCGAATGTTGCCTTACGTGCCTTAGAAACAGGGCCCTCTCCGAGAAACAATTCAATCGCCTCTCGATTTGGCACTCCATAAATTGTGATGGGCTCGACTTCAGGAGGAGAAGTCTTTGACAAATATTGCGCCGGCTCTCCGAAATATCGAGGATCAGTGCAAATATTTAAGACTCTGGCATACCTACTGTTAAAACCCATCACTCCTCAGCAGTTTTTAAATTTCTACCAGGACAAATCCGCTTGCCGACGCTTGATCTGCATTGCCATGAACCACATCGCCATCAACTGTTGCCGTTGTAAGCGTGGCTTTCTTCATACCATTGGCAGTCAGCGTGACGTGCTCGCCTTGAGCAACAGCACCATCCGCTGGGAAACTAAAAACACCATGACGATATGCCTCTCCATCTTCGCCAGGATTGATGTTACCGCATGCGATTAACACTTTGTGGCCTTTTAGAATGACGTCACCTGCTGTAATCGCAGTCCCGCCTTCCGCAACAGAGATTTTTGTAGTAGATCCTGCTTTAACGTATTCTGCTTTCATCTGAAACTCCTTGAATATGTGATAGTCTTAAAG
>JBCECD010000287.1:0-11441 GCA_039206745.1 Bdellovibrio sp.
AACTTGTTCCGATGGAAAATGGCTCCCCACCTCTGGGAGTATCCAGAATCGTTCCGCAGGGCCGATTCTTCAAATATCTTGGGGACATAGTTTCGAACGCAAGTATAAGGACAAAGCCTTTCTTGAGCAAGAATATGTTCAGAATCAGCGCTCTGTACGTGATATTGCAAAGAGTCTAGGGTGTTCGCATTCTACGATTCTCTCCAACTTGCAGCGGTTTGTGATTCCTATTCGCGATGCCAAGCCCGACCACTACAAACGTGGTCAGGTTGCTTATGGAAGACGAACACTAAGATCAAAGGAGATTGAAAATAAACGAGAACTTGAAGTCATAGCTAAGATTCAGAATCTTAGGTCGCAAGGTGTTAGCTATTGGAAAATCGCGGCCATACTGAACTCGATGAATGTGCCTACGAAAAATCGTGGATCCCGCTGGCATCCGACGACCGTCATGAAAATCCTGAAGGCGAGGGAGAAGAAGGAGGCTGGCAAAATTGATGGCAATAAGTTATAAATATTCTGAGTGGATAAAAGAAGATGAAAAAGCGAAGCAAAATAAAAAAGGTTACTTCTAAAAAGAAACAAACGAAGCCTAAGAATACACATACCTGGCGGTTATGTCCTCCTGGTGAACACTGGAGGCGAACGCATCCTCTTACTATACCACCGAGCAAGAAAAATCCTGCGGGAGGTTTAACGACCCGTCACGGGCATTGTGTTCTCAATCCCACCGGCAAAGATCAACTTTACCCTGATGAAATTCAGGAAATGGCAGAGCAAAATTTTTCAAAGGTAAAAGAAAAACCTTGTCCTATCGATTTGGGATTTAAAGATCAAGGCGACCAGTACGATGATCTTATCGCAGGTTGGACAAAATACTGGAATGATGTCCTTAAACCTGAAACTCCGCTTACCCCTGACATTGTCAAAGCGCTAATCGCCAGTGAATCGGGCTTCGATCCAACAATCTTGGCCAACAAGAAAAACAAAAATAGCGCTCGCGGCTTAATGCAAATCACTAACGACACAAGAAAAATACTTAGTGATGAGAAGGGAGAATTAAAAGATCATTATTTGACTTTGACAAGAGAAGAGCTCAATGACCCCTCCAATAACATTTGCGCTGGCATTCGATGGCTATTTCGCAAACACGCTATTGCATCAAGCCTTCTTAAGAGAACAGCGACCTGGGAAGAAGCTGTCGCAGAATTCAAAGGCGCCAGGACGGCTACGAAAGCTAGGGCGTCAGTGCTGATGAAGAGATTTAACGAAAAATTGGAGGATTTAAAAAAATGCGAAAAACCCTTATACTACTCTTTTTAGGGTGCAGTGTATCCCTGGCGGACAATTCTCAAACGCATTTACAAGAGTTAAAAGAAGAATTCCCTTATGGTCTACTGACGGATGATTTCGGAATTTTGAATAAACAAGATTTAAGGACCAACACTTGCATTGCTGAGCCTATACCTTTTTCTAAGGAAAATAGAGTGTCATCTTATCCCTATTGGCAATGTTTCGAAGTCAAAAAATCCAAAATGGTTTGCGAGCGTGGAAAGTTTGATCCTCATGAAAAGGCTATAATGTCCATGTTGGTCGTGTCAGGTGTGCGCGATGGCGAATTGCATGAATTTATCAGTCGACGACCCATGCCTCTTAGATCATGTCAGCTTTATCAAAAGGACTGGCAGAAGTTTACGAAGAATGAGAACTATGTTTGTGTCTCTGGTGCCGATCCCGGCAAAGAAATCAAAGATGCAAAAACTGCGTGGATTTGGATTTTCGGTCGCTACAAAACCCGAAAAGGTTGCGATTCCTATTTTCATGGTGAGTGTGACGGAAAACGAATCTGCGGGACATAAGTGGAAGCTCTTATTAGAATTTCCACTTTAATTCACGCACCATCGTAATAAAATCAATGCAGTGAACATTTTCGGGTCTACATCAATAACGGGGGCAGTTAGGACTTTTGTTATACTTGGTTAACCACAACTAAGAATAACGAAAGGACCCCCCAATGCCCCCATCAGTTCATGAACCTATCATTGGTTTACCTGACTTCAAAATCATTTCCTACAAAGGCTCTAAGACCGTTGAGATTGAAGTGGAATACATCGGCAAAAGGCAGTGTCCCCACTGTCAATGTGAGCGTCTTCGCAAGAAGGATAGCTTCCTGAGGGCCTTTAAACGTACATCATCGAAAGTCCCGACATTTGCAAATCTCAGGACTCACAAAGTTTTTGATGTGACCTTGGGGCGATCAGAAGCCTCCCTTAGGGATTACGTGCTCAAGATACCAGACAGAGAAAATTGTAATAATTTTCCATGGGATTTTTACTGTTCAAAGTCTTCAAAAAGTTTTCCGCCTCGGCATAACTTTTCAGTCGGATGAACTTGAGATGGGAAAATCTGGAGTCAACCAAATAGCTTTCATATTTCAAGCGGTTCTTTTTATGAGTGGTACTCGTCCACCAGATGATGGACTCCTTGCTAAAAAAGCTTTTCCTAAAAGATTTTCTGTTGCCTGTGCCTTCCAAAAGTTCCTCCTTTGTTAAGGAACGGCGGACGGCTCGTTTAATTGCCTGTAAAAGAGTTCGGGCAAAAGAATAATCAAGCCAAATAATCAAATCCACCTTTTCCCATTTTATCGGAACCGTTCGAGTGTAGTTTCCATCCAGCACCCATGTGTCCTGATTTAAGGAGGATTTCAAATCGGAAAAAACTTTTCGTCGGTGGGCCATTTCCAGTTCGGCTCCCAAAAAACTTTATCCATTTCTATGTATGGATAATTAAGAGCTTGAGCCAGCTTTTTACTAAAGGTGGATTTACCAGCTCCACTGGTTCCAATAACATTTATTTTTTTAAGTTTAGGGAGTGAATGGTCCATCACTCAATCACTTTCGCATAATAGGCAATATCCCAAAACTTGTTCCGATGGAAAATGGCGGATTTCAAAGTCCCCTCATAGGTCATTCCGATTTTTTCCATCACTCTGGAGCTGGCTTTGTTTTCTACTTTACAACGGGCCTGGATTCGCTTGAGAGCAAACTCTTTAAAACAATAATCCATCACCGCTTGAGAGGCTTCAGCAACCAATCCCTTTCCCCAATGTTCTTCGCCGATGGCATAAGCTAATTCCATCGCTTTCGCTTGTTTGGATGTCCAAAAGCATCCTACGGTTCCAATAACTGTTTGAGGATTTTCTTTTAGAGTGATTCCAAAAGGTTCGGGAACTCCTTTGGAGTAGTAATCAAAAATATAATCTTTAATGTAGCTCAAACTGTCCTGAACGGACTGATGGGTTTCCCAAAGAGTGTATTTGCAAACATTGGGATCTTTAGCATAGGCAAAAATATTCTCGGCATCAGTCAGTTGAATAGGTCGCAGAATCAGTCTTGATGTTTCAAGAGTCGGCGGTTGCCATATTTTGTTATTGTCATAAATAACCGCATCATCCTGTCTCTTGAGAGAAAAAGTGATGGTCTCAACTTCACCGTTTGTTTCATTCAATAAACAATGAAGTTCGGTTTCTTTCGGATCAAAAAAGATAAATGAACCCTCTTGAACCGTTCTTTTTTGTTCTCCCCACATAACAGAGAGCTGGCCTTTAGAGATAAAAACAATCTCTTCAATGTAAGAATGACGATGAGCTGATGATGCTCGTCTTTGTGGGGCAATAATGTCGTGAGTGAGAAAAACCTGCCTCGAACCAAAGAATTCGGACACCACATGGGAAAAGGAATACAATTCCCCACTCTTGGAGTTGATAAGTTGTTTGTGTTCAAGTTCGCTTTTATTTATTATCTTCATTTCAAAACAATTTTTCATATCCGCTCATATTTGTCCATTATTGAATGAACGTCATAAAGCCATTGAGCGAGCAGTAAGCCCGATTTCGACACTCTGGCCGAGAGAGACGAATCTATCACAAGGAATGAGCTCAGGGTCAAGAGTACCGAGGATTTGGTTGCCATTCAAAACTCCTGGCTTAAAGAAAATAAGGAATTGAACTAAAAAAATTTATATTTAAGATTTTGAAATAGGAAAACCAAATTGACCATCATCAATTAGAGTGGCTTTAAGAAGCACACTTGCTTCAGTTTCATCTTTGATAAAAAATCCATACACGATTGAATCATGATGCTTCGTCGACGGATATAAAATGCCATCTCCACCAACTTTTCTTAAAGTTGCCCCCAAAATTTGTGATGGCGTTGGGAACTTCTGCAATGACCATTGCATATTGAAAGGACTTTTTTCGACAGCAGTAACGAAGCCCTCAGAATTCTCCAAAGAAGACAGTAATGCTTTCACATCCCAAAGCTTTATAGGCCTCAATGAAACTAACTCATAAATTTCGGCGTTTTTATGTGGACCCGTTTCGGCTTTTGCACAATCAATATTAGAGGCCGCATATATACATGCTGTCATTTCATAAGGAAACTGCTCAATTTTTTGAGCTCCACCAATATTAAAGCGACCACCACAAGCTAAACTTCCAGCAATCGACAACGGACTAAGACCGTTGAAGCAGATTCGATAGCTCTCAATACTCTCAAAATCTTTTAGAAAATTTGTATCTAAAGAGATAGAGGCTACTGCTTCTTGAAACTTTAGCGATTGAGCTAATTGTAGTTGATTATCAATTTTGAATTTTTGCAGAATTGATTCTGCCACTTTTTCAAAATCGTCAAAGTCATCTATATGATGAGTCAAACCACTTTTATGGCTTTTAACCTGAAGTGATTTTTTGACCTTCTTCTTAGCTCGAATCGCCTTCTTCATTAAAACCCAGTGCCCTGCTGTTTACCCATACGAGTACGCAACCAACCAATAACTTCTTCTCCTCGCCCCTGAAGACAAACTTCAAACGGACTGTATCCGAGAAAAATAGCACTGGGAGAACTTAGCCAAAGTGCTGCATCGGCTGCGTTGTTGTTCATAAGCTCATAAACTTCATCAGTTGCTATGACTACATGAAGAATTTTTCTCATAAGCTCTGATGAAGGTTTAAATTTGATAACCTCATCATACAGTCGAGACCTAGCAACGCCCGTGATTTTTGAAAGATTTTGTGATGTTAAACCAGTCACCTTGCGAAGAACCTCGGGACGAAATCCCTTCTGGTCATCGCTTAATATTTTCAGATAATTTTTAATAGCACCAAGCTCTTTGGGACTCATAACTGATGACTGCATCAGCTCTCCTTTCATTAAATTCGATAGTCGCCGGCGAAGTGGACTCATTACCTATCGGCAGAATCACACTTTAAGCGTACCAAAATCGTCTTATATTAGCAATAAATTAGACTAAAATATGTTATATTTATGTATAAAAATCGACTTGCCTATGTAAGTTATCGAAAGCATTGAACTCCGAAGCGGCTCAAGCTGAGAAACCGCCCCTAGGACAGAAACCAAGGCCACGCGAAAGCGGGTAGTCAGGGCTCAGCCTCAAAAACGATGGATATTGCTTTTCCGATTGCTTGGAAGGATTCATTTTTGTTTTTCGATCCCTTTCTCCCAAGCTTCATAGTCTCGATCTCCGAAATTTTCTCCGCTGGTATTCTTTAAGATTGAGTAAGCAGGGTCGTGGTTATTTGGATACTATAGTCTAAGCATTGCCATCAAGATTGTTCCGGCCTTGGCTTTTACAAGAGCTTATCTAGTGGAAAACTCACCAGCTTTATGGCTCCAAAAAAACGAAGACCTTTGGAATTATCACACGCCAAAGGCACTCAGGAAGCTCAACTCCGAATTTTATAGACAATTGCTTGGCGAGTTTTGCGCACGAAAGGATACGGCCTATTATAAAATAGGCCGTATTTAGAAAATCAAATATAAAGAAAAATCTATTCACCATCATCAACTTCGATAACTGCTCTTATAATTGAAAGCACTGTTGGCTCAGAATTTCCTCTGACAAAAGAAATTTCCACGGGAACTCCAACAGGCCCACGGATTAGCGCCACAACATCGACCAGTGGTAAATTACGAACGTCAACAACTTGGCTATTTGGCAAAGATTTGACTTCAATAATAAAATCACCTTTTGCTAATCCCGAATGCTCTGCTGGCGAATTTGGAATAAGGCCCATAATTTGAATGGAGCCGTCCTCTAATTTTTCAAGCGTCGCACCGATGCCAACAATCGTTTCAGTTTTATAAGCCTCCTGTGCGTGAACACTTGAAATAAATAGCGAAGAAAATAAAAAAAATAATCCAATTAGATTTCTCATTATTCCTCCAATTATTTTAAGAATGCTTTGAACATAATGGTAATGGCATCAGCGACTCCGCCATTTTGTGCTGAACCTGCTCCAGCTTTAAGGCTACCAGTCAACACTTCATTCAGCTTTTTGAATGTCGTTCCGTCCAGGCTGATTTCAACATCGTTTTGACTGAAGCGTAGCCAGAAGTTTCTTTTAATTCCGACATAGCTCACAGAGGTCTGTCTTGTTTCAATCAAATCTCCTTGGGCTTCAAACTCAACAGGCAACTCGTCTCCTTGACGGAACTCCACAACTACATCACCCAGCTTACCTTTTGTAAGGTCAGACCACATTGTGGTTCCCATCTCAGTCGCACGAATTACTTTCCCGCTTGCTTGAACAACGCCAGAAAGCAAAAGCACCCCTACTACCAACAGTTTCATTTTTACACTTTTCATCTTCTTCTCCTTTTGTTAAATACTACAAATGTAGTATTTTGGTTTAAAAAATTAAGGACTTATTTTATGCTTGAACATAAAACTTTTGATTTACACAAACGCACGAGACTTTAAATAAAGTCTCAATCCATTCAGGTGCCTTGAGGGCTTCGCCTTTAAAATTGCCCCCGAAAACAGAATTTAAAACTACGACCGAAATAAAAATCGTAACGCCATATCTGATCCATCTGTTTTGCCAACCAAAGCGAGGTCGTTTTTCTTTCACATCACCGATGAGTCTTTCAACACGTTCTTTTAATAAAGACTTTTCGCGGAAGAATGCGGAGTAAAGAACAAATCTATCAGAGCCTTCGGGAATCTCTTTTAATTTCAGCAGTGCCGAAGCTAAAAGGTGGGGCTTTACGTTTGAAGATACGGCCCAGCTATCAGCAACCACCTCACGAAGCCGGTCAATTTTACGGCTCAACCAGCGATAACCAGGAACAAACCAAAATAAATCGCCTAAGCTCTGAATGAGAACGGTAACGAGCAAATCATAGTATCGCACGTGTCCCATTTCGTGAGCTATAACGGCGTCTAACTCTTCAGGCGTGAGTTTCTGAATCGCATCTTCTGGCAAACAAATGTAGGGCCTCATGATTCCACCAGTGAAGGGCGTTCCTGAAAAATGATTTGAAATATAAACATCAACGTTTCGCTGACCCGCCATCATTGTCTTGAAGGTTGAACACGAAGCGCGGTCTTTCCGTCGTCCTTTTTCAAAATTATAATACTGAACAACTCGGATGGTTAATAATGCCAACGATAAGGAAAGAACCGAGGAAACAATAATGAGGGGAATTTCATTTCCGAATGTACGGTGAAGCCAGATAAGGAGGTAATCGCCGATACTTGAGTTATAGACTTTCCCATCAAGGGCATTGACCGAAAAAGCTGTGCTCACATAAGGCATCCAACCGTCAAAACTTGCTCCGATAAAGAGGAGTTGATGGTTTGGCGGAAGGGTAAAAGGATCAACTCCAGAAAAAAGAACAGATTTTTCTGGAACTCCACGAGCGAAGTCATAAATGATTTTAATGAATGGTAGCGATAAAAGAAAAACCTTCCAGCGTCCCGTCTCTACACGAAAGAACCAGATAAAAAAATAAACCAGCATCAGTCCAATTGCTAAAGACAAGATGGAGTTCACTAAAAGGTTGAAGAAAATAAAAGTCATTTTTTATTTTCCTTATTGAGACGAATTTCCACGGCCCGCTTTAGTTCCTCTAATTCTTCACGCGACAAGCCGTCATCGGCTTCAAGGAGTCCAAGAATAGGACGCAACTTTTCGTTTCCGAATAGGGAGGTCTTCATTCGTTCAAAAATTTTTAGCGGAGAAGAGTTTTTCTTAGCTGGTGAATACAAAAACTGACGACCCTCTTTTTCACGAACAACTAGGTCTTTATCAAAAAGACGAACCAATACTGTCATTACAGTTGTATAGGCGAGGTCGTGTCCCTGTTTTTTTAGAACCGCCTGAATATCCGAGACAGACATATTTGCTTCGGCATTTAAAACACCCAACACTTTTAATTCTAACGGTCCAACATTTGAAAGTTTATTGCTCATAGGCAGATAATTACTACGTTGGTAGTTTTAGTCAACTACGATTGTAGTATTTTACTAAGCTATCGTTTTCTTTGGATAAGTTGCTAGCTTCGCGCGTTGACAGGAATTATAAACCTTTGGAAGATACGGCCTAAACTGAATAGGCCAGTATTTTTATTTATTCAAAAATTCGTAAACGGCTTTAACTTTTCCGTTCTCTTCAACTAATTTTTGGCAAGACACTCCAGAAATTAAATGCTCGCACGGATACTTTACAAATTTTTTGAAGGTTTCAACGGCGTCTTTACATGAAGGCTGGTCCATTTGAACGATAATCAAATGGCCAGTAGATGCAGCCTTATAAGCAGCGCCAAAGATTTTTTCTTCCATTCCGATGTATGAACCTAAGCCAAGACAAATAACATCAGGGTCAGAAGAATAAACTTTATCAAAAGTCTCTTCAAAATGAGTTTGTGCTCGCCCTTTGATTTCTATTTGGCTGATGCCTTCAATGACAAACTCAGCGCTATCTTCAATTGTAAAGACAACGCGTCCTTGATTTTTGTATTCGTTCAACAGTGAGTAAACTGTCGTGGTTTTTCCAGAACCAGTTGACCCTGAAACTAAAATCAAGCCGTGATTTTTCTTAAGCCAGCCTTGGAATGTCTCTAAAACTTTTTTGTCTCCAGTAATTTTCTCAAGAGGGAGAACGTCTTTTTCAGGTTGCCACAAGCGAAGAGTTACGCGGGGACCAGTCACCGTTTCAATTTTTTGGTATTTTACTTGAAGAACATCTTCATCACCACGATGTAGATAAAGTCTTCTGCTTGCACCATCCGAAGCCTCGGTGGAGTTTTTCGTCAGAACATCGTCAATCTCAGCGAATGAATCTTCTTGAACTGAACTTAATTTTTCTAATCCCATTTTAGTGCGACATCAAGTTATGAAGACGGCACTCATGCGAGTTATTCATTCACTTGCGCGAACGGAAAAATAACGTCGAACTTTGGCACTATTGGTTCCTGCATAAATTAAGAATGGAGATATATTGTTGCTTCCTCAATGAGGTACCAGCATGAGACCATTAGGGAAGTCATCGAAACTAGAAGAGCGAAGGATTAAAGCCGTTAAGTTGGTTGTCGAGAAGAAGTGGACTCAGGCGGCGGCAGCAAAAAATGCAAAGGTCTCTTTGCGCACCATGCAGGTCTGGATAAAAAGCTATCGAGAAAGATGACAAACGTGTTCGCCATTGGGTGAAAAAAGATCTTCCGGGGATCAAAAAAAGCCAGCAAACTCAATGCCATCCTGATTTTTGCGGACTAATCAACATTGCAGCTCTCACCAGTTGTAAAAAGAACGTGGGCTCCTAAAGGTCAGACGCCCATTCTAAAAACTTTTTCCCAATCAATATCACGGGTCCAACTTAACTCAGGGGCTTCAACACTGACAACCACTGATGTCGATGATTCTACCTCATTGAGGTACTTACTAACTGTATTGCGGTGGATTTTTAAAGTGCGAGAGATTTGTCGCTTTGTAAACCCCAGTTTATGAAGCCGTTTGATCTCGTTGATGTCTTTCATATTGAGTCCGTTTCCCACCATGGATGCCCCCCTTTGCTGCGAAAACTCTAGGTTGACGGCAGGCTCGGGACTTGGCGATAAAACCGCTCAAAAATTTAACTGCGGCGTGGCGCAACATGAAGGAACTTGGCTGGCACACTATGTTAGAAATTCGCCATGCCCCTCTTAAAACAGGGGCATTTTTTTTAGGTGTCCTTAAAGACGATATGGCATAAACATTTTTCAATTTTATTGACTCAAATTAGCGGTTCAGATATGTGTCGCCTCGGCCTTGCTAAAAAACTATTTCCTCGGAGGAATTTAATGAAATCAATCATTCTTGGTTTGTCCCTTTTTTCTATCAATGTATTGGCTCAAACTGCTGGGAAGCCATTTCAATTGGATAACGGTAAATATGCTACCGAATGCTGGTATGCTGGTGTGAATAATACACAAGATGGGGTTCAACGATACGATGGATATGACAAAGGTGTTTCCACGGTCATTAATCAGGGCACGACTAATGTTGAGTATTCTCAATCTCAATCGGAAGATTCAATTAGCAACTCTGTAACAAAAACTACAACAACAGACCTTGGCAACGGTCTCTTTAAACAAATCACCGAATCAACCTACACAGATTCTTTTGGCGATCAAACACAAACTCAATCATCTAAATACGAATCCACTACAAAAGTTGATGGCAATAGAAGCCAAACACAGACAGTGAAAAAAGAGGGCGAGGCTGAGAGACCAGGCGTTGGTGAGTCTATTTGGAAGAAAATGGAAGATGGCCGGATTGTTCTTCAATCTTATCTGCGTGAAAAACGGTCTTACACATCAAAAGGCAGTAAAACTCTTGAGACAGTTGTTTCTAACAGCCTCTGTATTTATACGCTCATAAAATAATTTTATAAAAATTGATACTTTTTGAAGAACCGCAATCGTTATGATTGCGGTTTTTTATTTTTGACTCTTAGATTTTTATCTTCTAAGAAGATTTTCTTTTGTGCTTTTGTTTTTTTGACTCCGTGAAATCAGTTGCCTGATACATGATTGATTTGCGGTCTTTATAATATGTCCAGGTCAGGATTTTTTCAGGAGGGACCTTGGGAGTCGCAGATATTTTAATAATTTTCTGGGGCTACAACTTCAGCTCGGCAACCTGTTTCGTTGGGAACTGAATACTTTTAAAAAACAATAAATGGCAAGGCAGGTGATATGGAAAACGATGAGGAACCCTTGCTCGCCAAAAAAAGAGGAAAATCCTATATAGACAATCAGTTGAGTCATCGCAATTAAAATAAAAAGGAAATCGCCCCAGGGTTTTCGCAGAAACAAGCCAATAGAGGCCAAGAGGTCAAAAATGAGGAGAAATAAAATCCAGCTTTTCCAAATCAAATCCATTTCGGAAAAGTTTAAGCGGATATTCGCCACATCAAGAGCATGGAGTAAAAAACCGATAAAATAGAAAACCGCCAGAATCAGCTTAAAGATGGAAAAGCTTTTATTGATGAGTCCTGGATGGCTCAAAGGTCAAAGCCCTGTATGTTTAAAGAGAGGGTGAATTGTCGGAGATGTCTCATTTTTAGTTGAAAGTCGGGAGCCGCTTTCGTGAAGTGAACC
>JBCECD010000288.1:0-11436 GCA_039206745.1 Bdellovibrio sp.
TTAAAAGACACTCGCAACAAGCGCGCATCTGTCGAAGACGGAACATAGGTGGTCCCGCTATCGCACTTTCCTGCCGCGAACGAAAAGGATTTGCGATTGGAAAAGACCTCTGCAAAAGAGTGACTCCCGCCATCACTTCGTGAGCTGGTCGCACCGTTAATGGCTATTACAAAAACTCCCTCATTGAGAGTTTGCGATTGAGTCTCCTCCCACAGCAA
This sequence comes from Bdellovibrio sp., assembly GCA_039206745.1. GTDB lineage: Bacteria > Bdellovibrionota > Bdellovibrionia > Bdellovibrionales > Bdellovibrionaceae > Bdellovibrio. Next base: position 219 of record JBCECD010000288.1, read on the forward strand.
ACAGTTTTCAGTTCCAGGAGAGCGGATCTGAATACGAAAGCTCACACTTCCAGAGACAGGTTGATCACTCGAGTCGAGAAGGCGACCATGATAAGTGAGTGAAGGCCCAGCCGCCTGGGCTCCTAAAGCTAAAAAAGTGAAGATAAAAATCAGAGATTTCATTCGACAACTCCCTCAGGCAGAAACTCACCTTGGATATTAGAAAGAACTTTATAACCTCTGGTGGAAGTGGTCAGCAAGACCTCATGAGTGGGACTTGAAAGGGTGGCGTTCACTTTAAAGCGACCGTGCTGGGTGGCTACCAACTTTTGTGATGAACTGACGAATTCACTCCCCGCTGCCGGAGCCGGCCCCGAAGAGGATGCGGGAACGCTGACGTCCACGCCGGGAGAATGACCGCTCTCCACTTTGGAATTCGTGCCACCGAAGGGATTTCCGCATCCAACAGCAGTCATCAAGACGCAGTAAGTGAGAAGATATTTAGTCACGGAAAGCCTCCCAACTCAGACCACAGAAACCACCCATTTCTTTTTCGATCAGATCAAGGATAGACATATTTTGGTGCCGCTCGCGATAACCCAGCTTACAGTAGAAATGCGTTTTCTCGCGGACAAGCTGGGTTATTTTCAGCGCCCCCTCAAACTCATAACCGCCGTCAATTGTGACAGAATCATAAGAAGACGGAAACAGAACGGATCCCCCACCTAAAACTGAAAATGCAAAAGGCTGTTTTTCGAGAAAAACATACTCCACCTGCGGAGCCAGTTTTAAAAGTGGCGTCTTGAAAATCTCCAGGCCTCCGCCGGAAAGACCGCGATAAAAAAGAGTTTGAGAAAAAGCGATATCGACCTTTGCCAATAAGCGAGAGGTCAAATCCGACTCAACACCCAAACCAAACGAAGAGAGAGCTCCTTGAGCTTTATCGAGAGTCAAACCAGATGCTTCCGGTTCAATTTGATAGCTTTGAAGTTTTAAAAATAAAGAAGAGCGGAAGCTCTCAGACCAAACCTGTTTCCAACGTACAGCTACAGAAGGTGACACTTCCGACAGCAGATCTCCGCGCGTACCATCAATGGGATCCACTCCGTGCAAAGCAAGGTAACTGAATCCCCCCTCCACTTCCCAGAGTGAAAAGGCTTTCGCAGAGTTTTCACTTCTTTCTTCAGGCACAGATACAGAAATCGGCTCAGAGGACACAGAGCGTGACTCTTCGATTGCACTCAAAGGGGCCTCTTCCGTGGCAATGGGAAGTCGTATCCAGGTAAAAGGACGAATGAAATTGCCATGAGAACTTTTAAGATGCGGATTCAAGACCAAAGCCTTGGCAAGTTGACCATTTCTTCCATAGATAGGTGTTAGATTATACAAGTAAAGAACTTCAGACAGAGTTTCACCTTTGCGCACTTGATGAGACCGATAAGTTTCAGCATTTAAAGATCCGGGCAAAATCAGAAGGCTCCCTGCAAAGATACAGAGGGCCCGTTTTTTAAATGATACGTTCCGGTTGCAATTTTTTTTCATATTCAGATGAATTATCGGAAGATTCTTCGAGAGTTTTAGTAAAGATAGATCATTTTTTGACCTGAGATCCAAATATTATTAAAAAATAATCAAAGAAAATAGAATCATGTTTGAATCTGTACGGACTTACAACCTGGAAGAAGGAGAGTGTCTCATTAACAAACGCAGCGTGAATCACATTCTAGTCAAAAAAGAGACCCGATCTGGGCAAAGTGAGAGAGTCCGAAGCTATGATCAATCGAGCATAGATTGTTATATCTCGGCAACAGCAAAGCGGATGGATTATAAATTTGAGGGAAGGTGTCTGGTTCTGACTCAAGGAGAGAGGGAGAGTATGGTCTTGGCTCCCACCGAATAAGCAGATTTTAGAGGCCGTTGAAAGCGATGCCGAGATTGACCATGGTTTCGGACTCTCTCACATCGCCCAGCTCGTATTCCAGCCAGTGCACAACCGGAGTAAAGCGGAAAGAGCCTGAGCCAATCATAAGACCCAAGCCGATTGCATTGCTGGAACCGGAAAGATTTTGAGAGTAACTCCCTCCCGGATCGGTGCCATTGTCACTGGGATCCTGGTCGATGTTTGTTTTCACGGTGTTGTTAGTTCTGCTAAAACCTAAAAAGCTCATGAAGCTTTCGTGAAACCGATATCCTACAGACAGACCCGCTCCGAGAGAGACAACCTTGATTTCACCCTTCCAATTATAGCCTCCAGCGCCGAAGATTCCATTCTGATCTCCGTCTTTTGAGGCGGAGGCGGCATAGACATCGAGACGAAGAGCGGAAGACCAGCCTATTTTTCGCTGGGACCAGGGGGAACCTAAGAACTGATAAGCGAGATTGCCGGATACTCCCATATCATTTGAAATCCCTCCGCCAAATTGCAGCCCATCAAGAGGAGCATATATAAAATCGGGAATGATCAGCGCAGAAGAAGTGTCTGTGTTGTCAAAAGTGGGAGGACGGGCACTGGCATCTTCACTGGCAGTATGAATATGCGAAGCTTGAGAGCGCACTCCTATTTCCCAATTATTTTTTGCCATCAATTCAGGAGATAGGACTTGAGCTTGGGGGACCTGAATTTTGAGATGAGAGCAAGCAGACAGAAGTCCCAGTAAGAATATAGGTACAATTTTTTTCATAAACTTCCTCAATAAATGAACGATAGAGAAAAATTTGTCTTCTGACAACAGAAGTTAAGAGCAGCCCTTCGTCTAGTGACATGATTTAAAGAGATTTCAGACAAAGAGCCGGAGTCTTTTGACGTTGAATATAGCTATGAATCTGCTCTGAAAAAACTTTATCTCCAGCCAGAACATCTGTGAGAAGGCTTTTTATAGGAGCTCCGAAATCGAGCTCCAAGTTATAAGTCAGATCCACCAAGGTGTATTGATGACTGGGACGGACGCTGAATAAAAATTGATAGGACTGAAAAGAGCTTGAGACCTGCAACTCGAGATAATTTTTCATCCAGACTCGCAATTCCATCAGTTGCCCGCTCTCCAGATCAAAAACATACCATTGCTTATCCGCAGCCTTCACGGCCAAGACGATATGATAATCCCAGGGAGTGCCGATTTCATGCTGAATAAATCCTTCCAAAACAAGCTTGCGAATGCTTTCTTCCTCAGCACCCAAAGACAACAGATGCATATGCACCCACATGGCGCGCAAATAACAAATGGTATTACGATAATCCAAAGGCAAACCCATATCCGCTTCTTCGCTGACAATTCCGGTATAGAACTTTGAGTAAAGATCATTCAAGGCATTTCGATCCAAAGAGGAGGCCGGAATCCTCTCACCATCTAACAGAAACTGCTCCAATCGTTCCTGAGAAACCTGTGCCAAAAGATCACGTCTTTGTTCAGGCGGCACTCCTTGACGGACGTAGTTTTGAAGGAGCTCTTTATAGTTCAGATCGGTGTAGGAACCTGTATTCACTTCCACTGCTTGAGCTGAATTCGCGGTCCAAATAGTTACCAAAACCATCACCCCTACCATCGTTCTCATAGTCATCCGTTGGAATAATGTCATGGTTCTCTCCTCTTCAGAAAATCCCCTCTCTTAAAGCAGGCTCGTCCAGCGTAGGGCGCTTCTTAAGACAGGGACGTCATAAGGATTTCGAAGCAAAAAATATGCCTGTGAAAACAGCCCTTCTTGGGACCAAATCAATTTTATAAGAGATCAAAGTGCTCTAAAGCTTAGACGCGGAAAAAGGCGGTCCCTCTTTAAATCTTGAACACTTTAGGAAGATCCTTGCTATGGAAGGATCTCCTCCAATCTTAAGGAACACCTAGCCTTTTTGAGCGCTCTGCCAAAAGGTGATGAAACTCTTCTTTCTTCAAGTCAGATAAAAAACTCTTCTCAATCAACTCTTCAGCATTAAAGAATCCATCTAGCATTTGGTCACGTATCCGCTCAGCAACTTTAATTGGAATTTTCATATTCTTTGCAAGCGCAAGAAAGTCAGACCACTTCAGTTTATTTTTTTTCCCATTCACGGGAAGAGCGCAGCCATCATCTATCTCTTCTTTTCACTTCGAGAGTGGCTCCTAAAAATTCCAACAACTCTTGGACTTTATCGAGACGAACTGTTTTCTTTCCTAATTCAAACTCTTTGACAAAGCGAGTGCTATGCCCGGAGCGAAAGGCCAACTCCTCTTGAGTGTAGCCCAGCTCCTCTCTTCTGTTGCGTACAAAGAGAGAAAGAGGAGGCAGATCTCCTTTGATTTCATCTTTGGTCCTGCGTACAGGAGTTTTCTTTATCTTTGCCATGAGGCCATTATAACCCCCGATCGGGGGTTATTCCAGCATTTTCTTACTTTTTAGACCCCGATCGGGGTCTAAAAATCAGATTAAATTATCACGAGGCTGGCTTCCACTGAGAGCGGCTTGCATATTTTCCAAAGCCCTCAGACCCATTGCCGTTCGAGTCTCGACTGTCGCACTGCCAATGTGCGGAGATAAAACGACATTAGGTAATTCAAGAAAGCGGGGATCAACCTGAGGTTCATGAGCATAGACATCCAAGCCCGCAGCAAACAAATGCTGAGAACGCAGAGCCTCAATCAGAGCTTCCTCGTCAACCAAACTTCCCCGGGCCACATTGACGAAAATAGAACCTCGAGGCATCAACGAAAAAGTTTCCTTGTTCATAATCTTCTGAGTTTCTGCCGTGGCCGGAGCGTTCAGAGACAGCACTTGCGCCAGAGGTAGCATCGATTTTAAATCAGAAAAATAGGTGGCGCCTTTTTCCAGCTCAGGAGGCAAACGTTTGCGGTTGAAATATAAAATATTCATTCCAAAAGCCCGGGCTTTTTCAGCCAGAGATTGACCGATGCGGCCCATACCCAAGATCGCCAGATTTTTACCGCGCAGATCATGCCCTAAATTTTCACCAAACCCCTGCGCTCGCCCCCAGCCTGCTTTCATAATACCCATCGCCTCCGGCAAACGACGAGCCGCTGCCAGCATCAGCAAAAATCCTTGATCTGCGGTCGCCTCGGTTAACACATCCGGAGTATTCGTAATATAAATATTTTTTTCCTTCGCCGCCTTAAGATCAATATGCTCGTATCCCACACTCGCCGTGGCAATCACGCGAACAGAGGACGGGATTTTTGCCAGAGCCTCCGCCGTCATCTTATGGCGCATGCTGATCATCAATGCGACGGGTTTGTGCTCTTCACAAAACTGAAAAAGCTCTGTCAGATCGAGAACCTTTTCCGCACGATATATAAGATCAAAACTCTTCCGTGCTTGTTGGACGACTTCTTCAATCATCGGGAATGCAATAATCGCTTTTTTCATAAGAGACTCCAGTATTTCCTGCTGAGTTACAGGGGATTGTCCAATAATATTGCACAGACCATCTCTTGAGTCATGACGACATTAGACACAGTTTTTCATAAAACGGACTACAACACCACCGAACTGACACTTGCTAAAGACAAAAGAAAACTCTGCACTCGAGACTTTATTCGTCGGCATCATATTAACTGGCGCAGTCAAGCCCTTCAAAAGAAGAGCATGTGTATACCATAGCAATAGACTTTTTCCGTCTTTGATGGCTGTTTACAATCTGGCTTTCAAGATTCCTGACTCTCATTCAGCGCATTGAGAGATGCTAGCACCCAGATAAACGCAATCGTCGGTGTAAAGTAAAAAAGAAACTCATGTAAGTACCACTGCCCCAAACGCCCAATTAATACACGAAGAAGTCACAATTAAAAACACATGCAACCTCAGCACCCGAAATATGCACTGTTTTTCTTTGTGTTTCTATAAGCTCCATGATTTGACCGCGTAAGGTATCCACTTCGCTCTTTGCAACAGAAAATATATTTGTGAAATGAATGTCGTTTTTTTCATAAGATCTCTTAACCGACTCTAGTCGGCTCTGTAAATGCAAAGAATATATTTGGGCTGCATCACGCTTAAGATAAATACTTTGTCCGCTGTGTAGATATTTATTTTTACTCTTTACTACTAATCCCATATCAATCAGTGAATTGAGAATTAACAGAGTTTGCGATTCGGGAAGATTTAATTTTTTCGCTATGGCATCTTGCATTTGAAAATCGCTAATACTGGTTAAAGTGTGAATCGCAGGGAAAAGCCAATTGGAATAATAAAATGTTTTATATTCTTCGCTAATTTCATCTGCATCTTTCTTGTTTTTAATCTTCTGAGATAGCTCATCTCCTTGTTGCTTTATCTTTTTTAATTTATTTTCAAAAAGAGTTCTAGCTGCCAAAGTTGTCGAGCGATCTTTTAAAAGTAGATTTAACAAATAATCGGATTCAAGTTCAGACATCTTCAGATATTCACATAACTTAATCATATGATCCGGCAATAAGTCGGCTTTTCCCGCCATCGCCTGCGAAAGATAAGTGCGATCGCAGCCACAAGCGGAGGCTAATTGTGTGATGAGGCCCTTGTATTTGTTTCTCCTGATGTAATCAATGAGGAAAGATTTATAAGTCGTGTAGCTGAATATATCCATAGTGATGATTTATACGTTATAAAATATCACGAATTCAAGTGCTATTTTATAACGTATAAATTGTCATTGATTTGGATCTTCATTAAAACCTATATTCAGGAGGATTTATGAAAACAAATATCTTATTGAGTTTAGCAATTTCAATTTTAAGCACTACTGCTTATGCAGGTCCAAGTACGGGCGGTGGAGGGTTTGTCGTATCTTGCCCAGCCACTCCTGTTTCCCCAGCGTCTGTTGAGCTTTTGGATATCTACGAGGGAAAAAGCTCTCTTGGGTTTCAAATGGCCGTAGCTTCTGGGAATCTAGCGGAAGATCACTATGCAGGAACAGATCGCACCTACAGCAGACAGGGATACCCAGGTTATGCTGATCAAATTCGCTCACAAATAATGAATAATTTGACTCGATTTATGCAAAGTTCAAAGTTTGTGTCGACGGCGGGGGAATTACCCAAAGCCAACGACTTGGGTGTGCCACCTTGGATCCCATCTCAATGTCAAATTCTGCAAGTAGCTTACTTTGATGATCTAACCCATACTATTTTTATCCTTAAGCCCTTGTTTGATCGGATGGATTCAGTAAATCAAGCTGCTCTTGCTCATCATGAGCTTATGTATCGTGAGTACCGTAGAACTGGCGAATTAACTTCAGAAAACTCTCGAAGTGCCGTCGCTCAAATATATGCAGTTAATGGTCCCATCCCTATAAATAAGGGTGTAGCGCAGGACACTCCACAATTTGTTGCTTCCCCAAATGTATTTTCTGCCATCCAAAATAAAGAATTGAATATCACACGTCTGCAATTCAGTCATGTGAATGGTATTGGTCAATTTTCAAAGACATGGGCTGATTTTCCAAAAATGATTTGGAGCTTCAAATTAGGTCGATCTGCTGAAAATCCTGAGTTTGTTGGATGTATTCTGCAAACTTCAGGAACAAATCAGCAATATTCTGCTAATCTTAATGGAGTTGCGACTAAAGGATACACCCTCAACCTCAGAGTCAAAACTGGCGAACCTATTAAAATGACACTTTTAAAAGATGGGGTATTGATGAGCGAAGAATTCGTCCGCGGCGGAATCAATTGTAGTGCGGCCTTAACTGAATAGTCTTTAATCTTGATTGAAGAACTTTAAAAAGTACTGACCAAGCCAGAGGCGAAAACCTCTGGCTTTTTTTGCCCAACCCTGTCGGGAGACTATCAGCTCGAGTCACATGCCGCTCGCGGACGCACGTGTCCCAAAAAGCCAATTCGCCTTTTTCGGCCCTCTCGTATTGCCTCATAGCTAAATGACACTGAATTCTACGCTCTGTCACGGCACTTAGTAAAGTGCTTGTACACCCCTTTTGCCTTTGAAAGAAATTTATGTTCATCTGGTGACTGGCACGAACTTCGCACTAAGAAACGTCTGAAACGCTGTTCCGGTTGGATAATAGAAAAATCATCCCAAAATATTTAGAAAGTATTGATTTCTATGCTTTTAATAAAAAAAATTTTTATAGCACTTATTACGATCTCCACATTGTCGGCCTGCTCACAGTCAGACTCCTCTCGTGTTGGAGTTGAAAGAATGGGTGATAGTCATGACTTCTTTAAAGTCGTCACCGATTCTGTTCCTGAAAGCGATAAGAACTGGCAGCGTCCCACTGATTGTCGTGAAAACATAAAAACCATATTATGCGAAGTGAATCCAAGTGAAGAACGGTTCAATCCGTTAAAGCGCCCCTGCCTCGGGGGTGAAGAAAAATATGCTACGGTTTTTGAGGCCGTCTATGACAGCATGGATGACGTAAATAAGAATATGTTCTGTTCTTTGCGACGTATTTTTATCGAACGTAATTTTTATGCCACAGGGTATGCTAGTATTATACATCACCAGATGGGCGATAACGAAGAACTCAACATTCTTCCGGGAGCAGTTCTGGGCGTACGCAAGAGCATTCTCGAAGCAACACCCTCGCACTTAAATTGGCTGAGTTGGAAAGAACAGAAAAATTTTGTTCAGATTGATGAGGAGTTTTTAGTACCTCTTCAGTACCCAGTATTTGAGTCCACCAACCCTGTCAAACTACTTGAAGACGTCGTGGCACATGAGTTCGGTCACCTCTTTGACTTTGCCAATAAGATCAATGACGAGCAGGTTGGTGATGAGAGTTGTTATGAGAAGGATGAAACCAAAGAAGACTATGACTATTATCGTGAGTGCAAGCCTTTTATGCCTTCTGGCACTTGGGGTGCGATCAGCTGGAAAGATTCCAGAACGGTGCTTCCGGAAAAAGAAGTCGTTGGCTATAGGAAGTTGTGTTTTTATGATTGCAAAGATCATATGACTTCGACCGAAATGGTTGCGTTCTATCGAGGCCTTGCTGATTCAGATTTTGTTTCCAGTTATGCTTTATCAAATCCTACAGAAGATTTTGCTGAATCATGGGCGAGACGCTGGATGCTCAACAGTGGCAAGAATTTGTCTGTGAAAGTGAGCGCGGATTTTACATACTCTATTAAAGACATCTATAACTCCAAAAAGTTTGAAGCTAAAAGGCAGTATATCAAAAAATTCCTTCAGGGAGAAATTTTGTATCCTTAGAAGCCAGAATAATATCATAGATTCCCCGACGGCGCACAGGACAGCTTGCAGCAGATATACATCCCTGGTTTTCGAGTTAAAAGGATGGTGGGTTCTGTTCTGTGGTCGAAGTATCTGAAAGATCTCTAGGCTTAAAAAAGGATACCAGCGAAAACTTTTATCCTTTCGTACGTATCGTATTGCCTCATAGCTAAATGACACTGAAGGGCACTCATCAAGCAGCAAAATGCCCGGAATTGTCACCCTACCCCCTGCCATTTCAGCTATATGAGCTTTAATCAGGGCGCGGAATTTGCTTGATCTCTTAACGATCAAACAATGGTTTTAATAGACTTTTAAAAGGAGATTTTATGAAAGCTCTCAATGCAATCGTGGGTTTGGTTCTTTTAACACCTATCGCTCATGCAGAAGTTAATAACTGCGAGGGTGAAATCCACCATATTGGAAGCAACAAATATGCTTCTGTGGATGTACAAATCAACTACGATCAAATGACCGTGCAGGTTTTTGAAGCTGGTGGCCCTGAAGCCATCTTTAAAATCACAGAAAGCTATAACAACGGACGGGCCTACCAAGCTGGCACTCAATTCATCAAAGCTCAACGCGAGTCAGGTAAATTACCGGTCGACAATATTCGTATCGAGATGCCTTACACTCGTTACTACAATCCAGGCTTAAAATATGCAGACACATTTCCAACTGTGCTGGCTTATGTTGATGCCCAAGGCAAATCCTATGCACTCGGCTCAATCCTCTGCCAAAACCTTTACAAAGGCCCTGGCTCTTACAGCTCTAAGTAATCCTTGAGCAAAATCAGCAAGAAAGCCCATGCCACCATGGGCTTTCTTTTTTTAAAGTGCCCCTGTCAGCTTGGCAACTCGCTCCAGTTCTTCAACTTTTTGAGCTCCATACAAGACCACTCCATTTATTAAAATTACAGGAGTTCCCGTAAAACCAAACTGCTGAAACTCGGCCATATCTTCGGCAATAATCTGCTTCACTTTTTCAGATCCGATATCTTGTTGCAACTTCTTCAGATCCGCTCCCACCTGCCTGGCGGTGTCTCGCAAAAATGCTTCACTGGACATTTCACCCTGACGATCATAAACCCGGGCAAAAAACTTCAATGCCCTCTCTCTGCTCTGAAGTTTTAGAGCCTCAAAATAAAGAGCCGCCGGATAGGCCATTTTATGAAAATCCAAAGGCATGTGCTTATAGTAGAACTGCACCTGCCCTCGGTATTTATCTTTGAATCGGTTCAAAGACTCAGCGGCCATCCTGCAGGCGGGACATTGAAAGTCCGCATACTCAACAATCACAATTTTACCTTTGGAATCTCCTGACAGACGACGCTCTTCATTGAGTTTTGGCTTTTTAGGATTCTTTAAATTTGCCTCCTGCTCCGCACGCATCTCAGCCACCTGTTTTTCATAGTGTTTCTTTTGTGCGGCCTGCGCGGCACGATTGACCACTTCGACAAACTGCTCTGGGTTCTCCGCAATCACATCAAAAATAATTTTAGGATTCTTTTGCAGAACCTCCTTTATTTGTGTTTCATTGGTTGCACATCCGGTTGCAAGCAGCAAGGTTGCCGCTATCAACATTATTTTTCTCACAGTTCCCCCTTTTTAGATAAAAGAAATCCTTTTTCATATTTCTATGAATCAGACTTTTTCTAATTTTTTGATAATCGTTACTATTCTACTTCACACTTATTTTGTTCTATCGACGGCTCTATCTGAAGCCATGTCTCGATAATCTTTTCATGTTTCACCTGCATACACATGTTCTCACCTTTTGCCAGCGATGAGACTTTCTCTGTCATGGCGGCTCTGGCCTGGGTGAGACTTAAAAATCCACAGGTCGTGACCGAGGCCGTAGCGACCAGAATGAACAGCCAGTTCTTTTTTTCACGCCGATGCTCAAGCAGAGACTGAGCTCGTGCCTTCAACTGATGAAAGCCTCCGCTTGCATAGGTGTGCATCAACTTGCCGGAACTCCCTGACCAAGCTTCTGCAATTTCAATAAGAGCCACAAAAAGTTGTTGCGGTTGAGCTCCACATTTTTCTACTGCGACTTCATCAGCTGCCAGCTCCGTGATAAG
>JBCECD010000289.1:0-7426 GCA_039206745.1 Bdellovibrio sp.
TGAGACTTGGATACGGAACTTTTCTTACGAAATTCTCGTCAGCATAGTAATTAAAATTTTATGTACAGCTTGCATTACCTTAGTAAAAACCAATGAGGCACTTCGGTTGACGAAATGACAGTTGCAAGAATGAATATAATGGTCTTAATGAGCATGCGTAAGAAGGAAATCAATGAGTGTGCCAAAACCAGATGAATTTCTTCATTCAGATGGACTCTTAACAGAAACTTATTGTTCAATTTCATCTATTTAGGTCTGACGCCATCTGCTATTATTTGGACCTCATCTCTCGGCATAGTTCCTATAGTAAAACTTGACGTTTTTACTTATATTGGTATATGTTACCAATATGAAGGCTCATCTTGTACGACATGAAAAATTCATAGTTCGCAGACGTTTCTTGATCGAAATCACAGTTCATCAAATACCGAAGTCAGCGAATTATAAAGATGGCCTTAAGTGGGGACTGATCTGCGTTGATCGTGGCAGTGGTAAAAAGGTTTTGATGGATAACCATCACCCAAAGGGACCACACATACACATTGACGATAAAGAATTGTCTTACGACTTCACTGATCTAGAGCAACTTGTCAGTGATTTTAGAAAACTTATAACTGAACATATGGGAGTCCAAATATGAAAAAGCTAGTCGTTTCTTGCAAAACCGCAGATCAAGTATTTGAAGACTTTAAAAAAGCGGCGAAAAAAGTAAGATCTGGAAAAGTAAATGGTGAAACCAATTATGAAGTTAGTTTTGATACTAAAGCTGACTTTAATAGGTTCGTTCGTAATATTCCGATCCTATCAGCCATTATCGCTTTTAAGCCTAGGTCTGTTTATGAGCTTGCAAAACTAACAAACCTTGATGTTTCAAACTTGAATAAAGTGATTCAGTTTTTTGAAGACATCGGGGTCATTAAAATCAAAACAGCCAGCGTTGGTGGGCGTAAAGTAAAGCAACCTCACGTTGAATACGATGAGGTTACTTTCCGTTTAGCCGCTTAATATTTTGCCTGATGAATCCGTTAATGCTTTTGCGAAAGGCCAGGGCCGTGGCTACATGCCGAAACTTCGTCTCAAAGTCGCGGGAGAATACGATGCCCAGGACGCCAAACATTTTACTTCGGGACCTCTCTTGTTTGCCGTGTCTGCCAATCAAGGGATAGACTCGCGCCTTATTGAGATCAATACGAGTATTGTGGGTTCATCATACAAAGGTGCGCTCGCGATCGACTTTACTTCCCTCAACGTCAATGACATTCGCACTGCTGAATTTAATGTAGATGTGCCGGTATGGTATGCACCGAGCGCGAATTGGCCTGATGCTGGATGGCGAGTCTATTTTGCAGAAATTCTCATTAACAAAACCTATATCGCTATCGTGGTCAGCCCTTACGAGCAAAGTCCGGTGATTCATGTGACAGAGTTTAGCGCTGATACCTATTCAAAAAATCACGAGGTTCAGGCTCAGTTCGAGGCGAATCTCAACAAGCAAAGACAAATCGAGAGGGATTTTGCGCGTCAGCTTGATGCTCAAGCACGAGCGACTGATGCGAACACGGACCATTAAATCTTTTTTATATAGCGTGCCTCTATTTATTAAAAAAATAGCAAGCTGTTCTTTTAATAAAGTTAGCGGGTTTCGATAGATACTTTGGAAAGTTCACAAGTGTTTAAATCAGCGCTCCATAATCCACTTGGTTATGAATTCCACAGCATCCTGCTGAATTGGTCCAAAACTAAGTCGGCCTTTTCAAAATCGTTCAGATCGCTCATGCTCCGGGTGGCAAAGCTATGACCAATAAAGACAAAGTGCCGGTTGGTGTATTGAAGAAGGCGCAAAAGTCGGACGAGCCAGCCCCATGGATTCGGCAAGTTGTTTTGGTGGCAGCGTAACTCCAACTTCTTTAAGTTCACATCTCAAAAAAGTAGACCTGCCAAAGCGTGAGAGTCACAAGCTCTCATGCTTTGGTTGTAGTAGTAACTATTTCGGCATTTTGCGAAGAGCGGCCACTTTTTGATAGGCGGGTCTTTGATGAATCTCTTTGAGCCATTTTTGGATATTGCCATAAGGGGACAGATCGAATTTCAAAGCGAGCACGATATCCATGATGGTCCCAAGGTTCACTTCTGCCAGAGTGACGCGATTGCCGACCAGATAGGTCTTATTTTCAAGGCCCTGATTCAAAACATCCAAAACACGTGGTAAAGACTTTTTGGCATTTTCAATGACCTGGGCGTTTCTATGTTCTGCGGGTACAAAGATTTCTTGAATCATCCAGCTCACCGCGGGTTCTTGTAAGTCTACGAGACCCCAATAACTCCATTGTTGAATCAGAGCATCCTCTTCGAGGGTTTTAGGTGCCAGAGGACTTTCGTATTTCTTGGCAAGGTAAGAGTTGATAGCCATAGACTCCCAGATCGTAAACTCACCGTCGACCAGTGCTGGAACTTTTCCGTTGGGATTGATCTTTAAATAAGCGTCATGCTTGTGTTCTTTTTCTTTCATATTCAAAGGAACTACTTCATAGGGAAGTCCTAATTCTTCCAGCATCCAATAGCAACGACCGGCGCTAGAAAGAGGAGAGCCATAGAGCTTAATCATCACAAACCTTTCTTCAGAATTCATATCCTGAATCTCTAAGAGGCATTCAGCATAAGAGATGAGATGGGAAGTCACAAGGAGCTAGAGAGGAGGAAGAGGGGGAGATTGAAGGAATGGCAAGAGGTGGGGTTGAGTGTATAAAAGCAAGTAAAATTAAATACTTAGGATGTAAATTTATTTTCTTTGGCTTGATCTCATAAATAATTAATAAAATTAACTTGATTATTTAAAATATTAATATAAAAAGACTTAAAAATAAGGATAATTAATTATGAGTTCAGATAAGTTAAGATCTTGGGCAGACTTGACCAGTATGACAAAGGGCGAAGAGCTTATTGTTGAGAGGGTTCGCCTCGCTGAACGAGATATTGCAATAGAGGGGCAGTTCGAGTTGCCACGGCTTGTTCAGCTTTCCACTGAAGATCAGATTTTTATTATGGCCTTTGTGAAAGCTCATGGGTCGATCAAAGAGATGGAAGAAGTTTTTGGTCTTAGTTATCCCAGTATCAAAAATCGTCTGAATAAAATTTCAGAGCAGTTCACTTTTATCGAGGAACGACCTGCTTTGAGCAAGGCGGATATTTTAAAGCAGTTGGAGCGTGGTGAGATCTCCACGAAAGAAGCTTTGGAAAGGATCAAGAGTTTATGATTTTTCCGATGTGGTTTCATGTGAAAATTGCGGGAGAAGAGAGCTTTCATCTGAACTTGCGTATTCCATTGTTTCTGATTTGGGTGTTGGCATTTCCCTTTGCGATGGTGACGCTGGTTTTTCTTCTGGTTTGGTATGTTATTAAATTTGTATTCACCTGTCGATTTGTATTTCCGAGAGTGGTTTTTTACAGCTACCAACTTTGTTGTGCTCTCAGAGGAATGACAATTGATGTGAGAAATCGCAAACAGCAAGTTTTTATTTCATTTAAATAAAAGAAAGAGGATGAGATGAGCGAAAAAAGACAAATTCTGGATATGTTGGCACAAGGAAAAATAACGGTGGGTGAGGCTGAGAGTTTACTCAAAGCGTGCGATGAAAGCTCTGTGAAAATGGATGCTTCGGGGACGACAGCTTCTGGCACGATGCCTAAGTTTCTGCATATTCAGGTAGATGGCCAAGGTGAGAATCAAGAAAAAGTTAATATTCGAGTTCCTATTCAGTTGCTCAAGGCTGGAGTGAAATTGGCTGGCTTTATGTCCTCTGATGCTAAGAAAGCCGTGAACTCGGCATTGCAAAACAAAGGGATCAATCTTGATCTGACGGCTATCAAGCCCAATGAGCTGGACGGACTGTTAATGCAACTTCAGAATGCTCGGATTGATGTGCAGTCCAATAAAGAAAATGTTTACATCTATTGTGAATAGGAAAGGGGCCCTCACTCTTTAAGCTTAAAGAGTGAGGGCCTTTGCGAATTCGGTCATTGTACGTCGCAAAATCAGCACCTTCTCTAAGGTCTTAACCGATTGTTTGCACACACCCTTGTACCGTTTTCACGAACAGCTCCTGATAGGACACATTCATTTCCACAGATTTAAAGAATGGATTCATAATACAAAGCCGGATCAGAGCCAATTCTTCGCTGTCGTGCTGAGCGTTCCAAGAGCTTGTAAGATGCTGAAAGTATTTTTTATAATTACGAGAAGTGAGTTTGGTTTTGGAAACTGAAAACTCCGGTCCTTCGTTTAAAAGATGATACAGGCGTAAAGTTCTCTCGTTGGTGGTTTGCAAAGACTCTCCCTTTTTTGCGATACAAAAACCAAGCAGGTTGGCGTCGACATGGGGGGCGAGATAAATATCAGGAATAGATTCTTGCAAATGAGCTTCAAACTCACGACGCAGGCGAATGGTTCTGGCGATGATACGACCGTAGCCGTCTTGAGATAATCCTACACATTGCGAAGCCATCCAGGTCGCCACGGCCCCAGCTGCTGAGCGAGAGCCCTCGAGAGTAAACGGTCCTTTATCCACACTGCGAGAAAAGTCAACGTAAGGAGCGCCAAAGGAGCTCTGGTAATAATCGCGAGAGTCCGCCGCGATAAAAGCTCCGGAAGAATAAGGAACGTAACCGAGTTTGTGCGGATCAATCGTGATAGAATCCACTCGGCCTACGGCTTTCAGTGCACTTTGGCCTTCAGAAGAGAGGACTTCGCGAACCTCCGCTTGTTCACCTGTGAGCGAACACATAAAGCCGCCGTAAGCAGCGTCGACATGATGCCACAGATGCCAACCATGGTTCTTTTTGAGCAAGTCCAAAAGGTTCTGCACTTCATCGACGGGATCAATCATTCCCAGTTCGGTGGTGCCGACAACGGAGACAATCATGACAATGGGGCGATCTTCTCTCTGGGCTTTGTAAATCTTCTCACGCAAATCAGCGACGTCGAGATGGCCTTTCTCATTCAAAGCCACGGACCAAAAAGCTTCAGCTCCCAGGCCAAAGACATTGGCTGATTTGGTCCAGGAATAATGTTTGTGTTCTGGGACTAAGAGAACAGGTCCCAGGAAAGGTCTGTCGATTTTCGCTGAAATACGTGCGGCGACAGCAAAGGGATTCCCTGCGAAGGGATTAAATTCCTCGCGGGACTCAGGAGTGGTTTGTGAAATCTCTTTAAAACGATCCCAGCCCTTGGCGGAGCTTTCAAAAACAGATAAAGGGGTGTCCACTCCTGCGCTCATCCAGCTGTAACAGCGGGTTCGAGCACGATAGACAGCTTCAAAGTTGGCAATCGTGCCTCCGGAAGTAAAATGACCAATAGCCTGAGAAGGAAATCCGACCATCTGAGCAAGAGCGGCAACCGCCTCTTCCTCCACTAGGACGCCGAATCGTGAAGACTCGCCGGAGATATTATTGGGATTGTGAAGCAGAGTTAAGATATGACCAAAAAGAGAAGGCAGAGAGATTTCAGAAAACATATGCCCGATATATCTCGGTGAGAACTTTGGAATCTCCTTTTCAAAACGAGCGGCGAGTTCTCGCAAAACCTCTTCAGTGTGAGCCCGGCGTTCGCGGTAGGCTGGAGAGGCAATATCAGCTTCGGAGATGGCGCGACCATCGGCAGGGCGAAACTCACTCCGCCATTGAAACCAGGATTGAAGTAATAATTGTATTTGCGAGGAAACCCACTCGCGATTTTCAGCTTGAGGACCCAAGAAGAGACTTTTCAAAGAGGCTTCTTCGGCAGAACATACTTTTTCTTTATTCATGAAGTGTTCTTAACACTGAAGCTGAATTCCGCCAACAAGGGATCCCTCCATCGGCAGGGTGGAGTTGTGATTTGGCGAGCGGACTCAGAGGTGCTGAGCCCGCAGTAAGAAGGCACATCAATCTCTTGATTCTACTTTGCCGTATTGAGGTCCATACTCCCCTTGCTTTACGTGCGGATATTTAAAAAGTTCCATATCGCGAATAAAGACTTTTCGTTGAGAGCCATCAGTCTCCTTTTCTGCGCAGGCAACATAAAGCCATTGTTCTTCAAAGAACTCACTTTGAGAGGTCTTCTCGAAAAGATCCGTGTTGTCGAGATCCTCACAACTAAAAGATATGGCTGTGGATTTTTTGTCGATGACAGAGGTGGCTCCACAAAAATTTGCACCGTAAGCGACGACGTTGATAACTGGTGTGCCTTGGGGAATGGATACCTTTTCATACTCTCCAAGTGTGGTGTCTTTTTTGGCTCGATAGTCGAGCTCATTGTAAATGCTGTAGAAGTTTATGACAGAGGATGTGGTCTGGCTCCAGGGGTGATAAATTCCATTTTTTATTGTACAGGAGACGGGTTTTCCCAGAGTGCGTAGAGAAGCATAGCCCTTGATTTTTGTTGTGCCTGCAATGCGAGAGTTTACATCAATAATAGGCTTTGGATATTCACCTCCCCAAGAGTTGACTGCCACGCGTGTGATCGTTTTGCCTTCCCGAGTGATGGGAAGTTTGTACGTATTCAAGGGGGCTACTGTTTTTTGATCTGTGGAGGAGCCAATATCACCAACTCCAGACGGCAGTCGATGGTTTGACGACGGTGAAATTGTCGGCTGATGGGAGCAGGCTCCCAGGAGGAGGACGGGAACTAAGAGCAAAATTTTTTTCATTTCTTTTCCTTTCATATTGAACAAAGAGTACCTGAGTTCAGATTAGAGATTTTCTTGAATTCCCTCTAGTCTAGTTCCGTTCTCGGTCTGGTGAACAAATGAAGTCACTGGGAAAAGATTGAGATTTAATTTATAGAGATGTTTCTGCTGGAGGCTGGCGCTGTCAAATTTACTGATAGCTTTAGCTATAAGGCCTTCAATATCGACCAGCAGTTGGGTAAAATCCTCTGCGGAAAGAGGTAACAAGAGGCTGCGATATCGTCTCAAGCTGGCGTCTAAATCCTGAGCAGCCATGGCTTCCTGCAGAGAGGCATTGTGGTAAGTTCGCAGGGCTTCATTATGAAAGTTGGCCTGAACACGATATGAATCTTCTTGAGCTTCCCAATGAGTGGTTTTGTTCACGGCAAGTCCCCAGGCTTCCAAATGCAGGAGGAGTCTGGTGATTTCCATGGGGTCTTCGTTAAGAAGGGAGGCCAAATAGCTGGGGGTTCGAGGAATGTCATGGAAGCTTAAAAGCACCTGTAACTTTGTATAAAGGGGATTTCTGAGAAAATCCTGAAGATGATCTAGGGCGTGGATTTTCTTATGAGCACCTAGATGCTCGAGTATTTTCTCAAAGAAAATGGATTTTTGATCAGCATTTTTTGCCAGATCGTAGTGACATAACAACAAGAAATAGCGGGATTGATCTGACGGCAGTTTTTCCATCTGACAAAACTTTTCAACGAGTTCTTCAGTAATAA
>JBCECD010000289.1:7436-11309 GCA_039206745.1 Bdellovibrio sp.
TCTTTCTCCGCTGACGATCATTTTGAGGTAGGAGCGACTTTTATAGCCCAACTCTTGCGCCCACGCTTCATAAGAAAAGCCCGGGAGCATTTCTTTTTTATGTTTGTAATAGGCCAGCAGATAATCTCGGCTGTTGCTGTGGTTATAGATGCACGGATTTTCTGATCGAGAAGCAGTCATAAGGCACTCCCTTTGATAAAAGGGTAAAGGCAGTTGCCTTGTGCGAAAAGGGCTTACGCATCAACTCACTATATTTCATATCTAAAATAGATTTTATTTGCAAAGTCTGAGGGTTTGGAGTGCATAGTCCCAGAAAAGTCATATTTTTTATGGGCGATAACCGGGACGACAGTTCAGACAGTCGAATAGGAGAGGGGTGTTAAGCACAAAGCCCTCAAGGGAAAAGCGCGCTTTGTTTTTTGGAGTGTTGATTTGCGGCGGATGATTCCCGATGTGGATATTTCCAGAGTATTGAAAAAGCTGATGTAGTCTTTCCATGCATCAATTTATTTTGAGATTTTTTCTAATGTCTGAAGATCATAACCTTTTTTTACAAGAGGATCTTCAGCCTGAGAAGCCCAGCAGCCAGCATAGATTGCGGTTTGAGCGGATTTTTCTGATCGAACTTCAGTCCAAGGACTGTCAGTCAGAGCGAAGCGGCAGTGCAGCTTTTCTGTCATTTGCAGGCGGGAGAGTTCTTTTTGTGTCACCAGCACATCGTTCAAAAACCGGCTGATGCTTTCCACTTGTTGAATGGAGAGATTTTTACTTTGGTAGAACTTATCAATCTGGAACTTCAACTCGAAGAGTTCCGCGAGCTTGATTTTGTAAACATGAATCATGCGCAAAGCACCTTGATAATCCTGCTGAGTTAAAGATGAGGCTTGGGCGCTGCGACCCACCAGGAACCTTTCCAGGAGTTGAACCTT
Organism: Bdellovibrio sp.; assembly: GCA_039206745.1. Taxonomy (GTDB): domain Bacteria; phylum Bdellovibrionota; class Bdellovibrionia; order Bdellovibrionales; family Bdellovibrionaceae; genus Bdellovibrio. The sequence continues at coordinate 8,366 of JBCECD010000289.1, forward strand.
GGACAGGGAGGTGCTTTGAGCGAGCACACTTTTCGAAGACAGAAGCACTAAAAAGATCAGCAAGAATGAAGCTATATTTTTCATATTCATGCGGACCAATATAACACACAGGCAGGTCGGGCCTCGACTCTTCTTCACCCGCTGAAATTAATTTCAAAAGGAGAGCCGAATAGGGGCACCGGCCCATCTAAGGGGGGCGACGGATAATACATAAAGACAATGCGAGTTTATGTCTGTAGATCGTACTGCCTTCAGATACAAAAGCACTCAGGATGATTATTGAATTACTCCAATGGCGCGAGGAATTTATAGCGTCTTTTCATCTTATCGGAAGAAAAGAGGACTTCGAGCTCCATATTAGAGGGACCTTTTGTGATTGTGACAACGGTAAAGGAGCGTTTCTCGCTGCCTTTGCGAAGAGTGCTTTTTATCTGAGCGTATGCAATACCGTTGGCCTCAAACTCGGAGCAAATTGTGTCATTATCACGCGATTGCTCACCCAGCGAATGCGCAAATACTGCGATCTCGGGGATGTAAAGGGTCGATTTTGATAAGACAAGGTGAAGACCTTCTGTTGTATCCAAAGCAGTTTGGATGGAGATGTTATTCACGCTGTTATAGGGATCAGCTAGCGAATGACATTTGGAACCAGCGAGCGTCTCTTCGGTGCAAGAGTATTCAAACTTTTTAAAAGAGCCTGCAAATTGCTGCATATCTAAATCCGTGCAGGAATGAGAGTTCCCCAGGGCTGTGAGGCTTGTAAAAATGGGCATAAAAATGAACAACAAAAGTTTCATAGAGTCCTCGAAAAGTGGAATAGAGGGCATTACCTTTTATCTTGTAAAGTCATAGCTGGGGAGTTTCAACCATGAGAGACTTTTTTGCAGAAATTTCCAAAAGGAGCCAAAAATTGGCTCTTAAAGCGGACGTGTGTTCTTTGATAGTCAACTTTCTTACGTAAGTGACACTCTTTTGTACTTTTATAAATGCGAATACCGACATTCGATAAAGAGCGTTGTGTTGCCTGAGTTCACTTGAGTATAAATACGGCTCCCATAATCTGTTCCTGCTAAGGAACTTCCTTCAAATGCAGGCTTCGTATCTAGGCGGAAACTCATTATCATCACAGCTACTTCCGCCTTTGCATTATGTGCAATAAGAGAAAAACTAAAGGAATCACCTTCATTACCTCCGGAAATATGGCTTTCTCGTTTACAGAAGTTCTTTTGACATGAATCCAAAAAACCACTCATCTCAATAGTCTTTGATTCTTCACTCAGAACTTCTCCAGTTTTATCATCGATGCGTTTTGTTGTGCAAAGATAGCTGTCAGCCCAGGAAAGGCTTGCTGTAAAAGTAAGGATAAAAAATGAAGTTATCAAATGAGTTCTCATGCTTGTCTCCAGGAGATTATCGACGGAATTATTATAATTACTCTCTAAGTAAAGTTGGTAATGGATTGAATTTCAAGAAAATTATAAAGTAGCTTAAGCAGTTATTTTTCAACTTTTTTTTCTGTTCTTAAAATATTCTTTAGTGGCGATATAGAGAGTCTTCTGCATCGAAGAAACCACATCACCGCTTTCATCGATCCAATCTGTTGTACGGATGAGCTCAAATTTTCCTTCTTTTTGTGCGCGTGCTTTGATCTCTTCAATCTCTTGATCGGTGTATTCGATTGTCGCTGTCAACTTTCCCTTGCCAGGCTTTTTGAATTGAATGGCACCAGCTTTGTCGAGCACGATGTACTCAGAGCCAATAACTCTTAATAAAAGAACCATGTGGAAAGGATCGAGAGCTGAAAACTGGCTTCCACCAAAAATAGTTCCAACGTAATTGTAAGTCCACATATTCAACTTCAGTTGAAGTGTGGCTTTCTTATAGTCGCCACTCAGAAAAGTTATTTTTCCACCAGTGCCCATGAACATGGGGTATATATTCATAATTCTTCTAAACATCCAGCTTTTAAAACTCTCTTTATGCATTTTGAATTCCTATTCTATAATTAGTCTCTATTGAATACCGACAAATTCACCCGTCATAGTGCATGCGACTCGCCCATCGGAGAGGATGATTTGGCTGTTGAGTTGCAGTCTGGCTTTCCCTTTTTTGTTGTACATTTTAAGGAATTCTGTGGCCTCTTCTGGAGAAGGACCGGAGCAGACAGCTTTGAGCTTTTCTTCGACCGGATGATTGAAGTTCATAGTCGTGGATTTCACCACGACGTGGCCAGATTCATTTAAAAGGCGAAAGATCTGGCAATAGCCAGCGAGAATCATCAAGCAGCTCAATGATCCGCCAAAGGCTGTCCCCAGATGGTTATGATTGGGAGTGAGTTCTGATTGCAACTCGACTTGTGTTTCCGTCATTGTCACTTCCACCTGCATAAACTTGCTTAATGGAATCTGTCGATGCAACAGCTCTTCAAGTGCCTTTTGAGTCATAACAGCTCCTTTATTTCGATTATCTTTAATCAGGGTGAAGATGGCAACTCTTTGAAATTCGATCTCCTTCTGCGAGCTGCAGGGCTCATTTGACACTTGTCAGACCTTCTTCATGTAAGGGATGAGGGATAAGAAGGTCGAGGGAGATGAGGGGGCTTGGCGAACCACGCCTAAATGTTCCGCCTGTTCTATATTCTAATTTATTGCGATCTGAGATTCTGATTCAAGTCGAATTTGAGGAAATCGCGGAGCCTAAAGAGCTTTTACAAGTTAGAAGCTTATTAGGTTGGTGTCGAATCTAAGAAGAGTTCTTTGTTATAAACATATAGATCCAGGTAACAGTCCTTGGCTGAAACCCCTGGCAAAACAGCAGAAAACCAGTCAGCTTTAAAAGCACGGGGGGGCAAAGAGTGTTGCTGACCCCGATTTGATTTGGACACCCAACCTAGTGTGATGTCAGATAAGTTTTTTCAATTTTGACAATGTGTCTATTGCAAAAG
>JBCECD010000290.1:0-11040 GCA_039206745.1 Bdellovibrio sp.
TTCTTTAAATACTGGAATACGCTACGCGTTTAGCCTGGTTTTGAAATGGGCTCTAATGTCGTGGCAAGCTCCCTGAGCTCTTCAGCCAGTGTCAGCACGAGCGGAAATATTCAAACCACAGGTGATATCACTTCACGCCGATTTTTTTTGTATGACCATTCCGGGGCAGGACCGGACTCCATTGGAATTCAAGCTCCTGCAGACATAGCTGGCGCCGGTGGCGCCAGCTATGTCCTCACTCTCCCTGAAAACAAAGGCAGTGCAGGACAAGTTTTAGCTGCTAAAAACGCTTCGGGTGTTTTAGAGTGGATCACATTACCCGCAGCGGGAGTCAGCTCGGTGACGGCAGCTTCGCCTCTCTCCATCGACAACTCAACTGCCAGCGCACCAAGGGTGAGTCTGCCTCAGGCAACAACCTCTGTGAGCGGGTATCTCAGTTCCTCTGACTTTACAACTTTTTCAAATAAACAGGCCGCAGGAAATTATATCACCACCTTGACAGGAGATGTGACTTCATCCTCCTTCACTTCAGGTTCCGTGACCACCACTTTAGCCAGTGGTTCGGTTCATCAATTGTCCAAGGTGGTGTCTTCTCCCGGATCAGCAGGACCGAATCGCATTTTAGCCACAGATGCAACCACCGGAACCACGATTCAGGATTTTTACTGTACAACGATCGGTCACTATTTGAAGTGGACAGGCACCAGTGGATTTGGATGTGCGGGTATCGCCAGCGCTGATATTGCTGATCTGGAAACCACTGTGGATGCACGCATTGAGGCCCAAAAAGGAGTGGCTTCAGGAGTCGCTGGACTGGATACCAACTCTCGTGTGCCAGCTTCGCAATTGGGTTCGGGAACAGCAAACAGCACGACCTATTTGCGCGGAGACGGCTCTTGGGCATCGATCTCAACTTCTGGAGGAACTGATAATGTCACAACGACATCTTACACCGTCACATCAGCTCAAAATGGCTATGCTCTGAGTTACAATGGATCTGCAGCCGGGACCTTCCAGCTGCCAGTTCTTTCCGCCGTGAACGAGGGTTTCAAAGTGATTGTGGTTCGTCAGGTGCGAGAGGCTCTCACCCTGGCTGCCGCCTCGGGCGATGTCTTCCGCAATGGCGCGAGCAGCTTTGAATTGAGAGGAAAAAATTTAGCCGCAGCCACAGTCATTAAACTGGCTTCAAAATGGAATATCATCAACGGTGTCGACGACTGCGTGGTGGGACAATCTTGTTGGGAAACCGGCATGATCTATGTGGGCGTCTTCAATGGCTATCAGTACTTCACAACTCCAGGTGGCTGTACCAACTCTGCCACTCCTGATTGCGCCGGCGGTACGGACTCCGTGGCCAAAGCGTGGGGTGGCAGCTCCCCAGAATCGGACACCAGCTTGGGATTTAATAATACGAGTGATGGCAAAGCTCAATCCGCCGCTTTAGCTCTCTACACAACAGCTCGGGCCGCGCAATACTGTGAAAGCATGGAGTATGCGAATTATACCGACTGGTATCTGCCCGCCTGGGAAGAGTTGATGTTCATGTTCCCAAGAAAAGTGGAACTCGGAGGCTTTGCGGCCTCAGGATATTATTGGTCTTCAACAGAGGCTTCCGCTTCGACGGCTTATCAGTTTGGTTTTGGGAATGCTTTGCAGACTTCGGCGAGCAAAATAGGTTCCACCCACAAAGTCCGCTGCATGCGTCGCTTTTAAACTGGTCCCTTTAATTGTGGGTGCTTTTATCTGTCCGTCCAGCGGAATAAGAACTCTTTAAATCTAATAGGCTCTTTTAAAATACTTTGTTGGGACCAGGCCCTTCCTCAAGGCTCTGGTTGCTGGCCACCAACAATTAAAGGGTCCACTTTTAGAGGAGCTTCTTGAAGTCTGGGGGGAGAGGGGTTTCAAAAGTTTTAATCCGCCCCCCCAAAGGCAAACTCAACCGAAACGCATGCAAAAACATGCGTTCTTGTCCATAGATCTCAGCCATTTTTTTGTTATATGTGGCATCACCATAGCGAGTGTCGCCGACGATAGCATGTTTTGCGAGGGCGGCGTGTTTGCGGATTTGGTGTTGGCGTCCGGTGAGCAGGCGCACTTCGACCAGGGAGAAGAATTTATTACTTTGTAAAACGCGATAGAGAGTTTTTGCTTCCACGCGGTCTTTCAACAGGCCCTGTGGGTTTTTTCGTCCTTCGGCTTTGTCAGAGATGGGTTGGCTCCACTCTTGCCACTCTTCGGAGGCGGGCATGGAACCGCGGAGGAGAGCGTAGTAAGTTTTTTCCGCTTTGTTTTTTTGAAACTGTTCCGCGAGTTCGGCGGCTGTTTCTTGTTCGGTGGCGACGATCAAAAGGCCACTGGTTTCTTTATCGAGACGGTGAACCGGGTAGATGTCATGAAAAGTGCCGGGGTGAAGTTGTTTTTTCAAGACACTGCGCACGTCTCCGGCTTCATTGTGAACGGAGATGCCTATGGGTTTATTGATGATCAGCCAGTGTTTGGACTTTTCAATAACAGGTAACTTTTGCACAGGCTTACGCCCTTTCCTAGAATAAGTAAGACACTCCCAGGTCGAGGCCTTGACTGATCTGCATTTTTTTATCGAAGGCAGACTCATCTGGAACGGGCTGGGCTTGGCCCAGTTTTACCGACATAGGATCGAGGGTCTGATAGACCATAATTCTGTAAGTAAGTCCAACCCCAATGTGCTTTTTTATATAAAGTTTCTGGTTCACGCCTACGGCACTGTAGGGAAGGGATTGGCTGCCGTATTTATTCACGCCCAGATCTGCTTCCAAACTAAAAACAGTAGGAAGAGTCAGGTCTTTGGATAAACTCATTTTTCCATACAGGAAAGTCCAGCGGTATGTTCCTGCAATGATGGAGCTGGGAGCGGGGGCGCGGTCCATCTGCAAGCTGGTGGTGGTATCTTCGAACTGTTTGGAGTAGTCGCTCACTCCTGAGAGGCGGTCGCTGTATTTCAGGCCGATGGATTGTTCTTCATTGAAGTTGTAGTAGAGTTGAAGGCCGAAAGCGGTGTTATTATAAAACATCTCATCGATGATGGCACCAAAGCTGAAGCCGACTTCCAGGCGATTGCGGAAGGAGATGGCTTTGTTTTTTACGGCCATGTTGCTGTCGAGGAGGGCGACCACGGATTCTGTGGGCAACTCATCGGAGTCAAACTCGATTGTTTGAGCTTGAGCGGAGGTGGTTAAAAGCAAAGTGATAAAAATGAAAAATTTACTGACCTTTGTAATCATTGAGACCATCTTCCATTTCATTCAGAAAATTTTCACGAACCCGGATCAACTTTTTATAATTGAAATCTTGTCTGACATTCACGCTGCTCATATCGGGGGCTGCCAGGCCGCCCTTGACCAGTTCATCCTCAAAGTTCAGCTTTACGCTGCGACCTTTTTTACCTTGGGTGACAGGGGCTGTCGCCGGAGCTGGCGATGTGGATTGAGAGGGCGTTTCGCCAGTTTGAGCCAAGACAGGGGAGCTCCATGCGAAGCCAATAAGAAGTACTACTGAGAGAGTTTTATTTTTCTTCACAGCGATTCACTCCTATGTATTGATAGTTGCCAATCTCATCGCGCCAGTATTCGCCGTCAAAGGGCCAGTAGCGATAGCCATTGGAGACGTAAAAGTTTCGGCTTTCTTTTTCATTGATTTGATCTTGAGCGCTTTGGTTGTTGGTTTGTTTGATGTACTCCTGGCGGGCTTCTTTCTTTTTACTGCCTAAAACTTCATAGCGTAGGAGGCCGGCATCTGCGGTGAGCAGGGAGAGCTCTTGTTCTTTGGCCAGCAGGGCTTCTTGTAGGGCTTTGCCGGTGTCTTTGCGGGCATTTTTTTTGACGCTCGTTCAGGATTTTAAGAGCGTACTTGCGCAGGGGGGCATCGGCGGCACTGGCGAAGAGACGTTGTGCCAGGTTTTTTTCCTCTTGAATTTTATCGATGTAGATCAGTTTGTTTTTCAGCGGAGCTTTGTCGATCAGGGCACGCACGATGAAGAAAGGCACTTGGCCACTGTAAGAGGTGGGTTTACCGGCTTTGAGGCCGGCGAGATATTTTTGGGCGCTTTCAATTTGGCCGGCGTAGAACTCAGGAGGTCGATTGGACTTGTTGAGGTCCGCGATCACGTTGTAGGAGGAGGCATAGTTGTTGTGGAAGGTGGCCAGGGCTTTCTCTGCATCATTATTCTGACAAATAAAAAGCAGAATGATGGTTCGTAGGATGAGAGACTCAGGATCATAGAAATTTTCATAGAAAGGGGTGTGAAGAGTTTGGATGGCACTCATGGCGCTGCGGAATTTGGCCCAGCGGAAGAGAGACCAAGTCAACTCGACCTGAGCATCCCGATAGAGAGGATGATCTTTAGGAATTTGGCGATAGAGGTTGACGGCTTCGGCCCATTTCTTGGCTTGGTAATAGGCCCGAGCCAATCCCATGGCAGTGGTGCCCCGCTTTGGATCAGTGGCATCGCGGGAGAAATACTTGTCATGCAGTTTTTCGAGATAGGGCAGGGCTTCTGCGGTGTTGTTCTGTTTTAAGTAAACCAGTCCCAGAGAGTAGAGGGTCTCGTCGTTGTCAGGCTTGAGTTGAAGTGATTTTTTCAGATGCTCGATGGCTTCACTGTATTTCTCTTCTTTCATGAGGGCTTGGCCCATGCGGTTGTGGTAGAGCTCTTGGGCGATTTCACTGAGATCCGAGGCATCGAGCTTTTTCAGAGTGTAGTCGAGCAGAGTGGAGTCATTGAGATTTTCTGAAATAATAACCAGATTTTGGAAGGCTTTCTGACTGGCTTTGGGGGGAGCATCTTTCGCCGCGATGATGAGAGGAAAAGCGGCGGTCTGATACATTTTCAGTTTGACCAGCGAAACCCCTAAATAATAGCGAGCTGCCAGTTTATCTTTGGAGGTGCTGCTGGTTGCAAAGACGATGCGATAAAATTGCGAGGCGGCTCTTTTGTAGTCCTGCTTTTTGAAGGCCTGCATCGCGCTGTTCATTGTGACTTTCTGGGCGGAGGCCGTGCAGGGGAGAAGAGCGAAAAATCCTAAGAGGGTAAGGATGGTTTTTTTCATCGGTAAGAAGGCTCCGGAAAGAAGTGACCATAGCTTAAAGTTAAGAACAGGGAGTTGGAAGCCTGTTCCTGTCCTAAGTAATTACGAGTATTATAGAAGGCCCAGGTCAGATCGACACGCAGAGCACTGGAGCGAGTGAGAGAAAAGATATCGCCGATACCCACTTGAAAGCTGGTGGCCTCTTCGGAATCGGTGGTGCGCACTTTGCCGACACCGATGGTTTGATAGAGTTCGAAGGGAATGATTTTATTGTTGAGCAGGGCGGTTTTGCCGTAGATGGAATTGAAATAGAGATTCAGGCCATAGAAGCTGCTCAGAGAGACCAGACTTTTGACTGAGAGATTCTGTTCACTTTCAAGCTTCTTCACTTCTTCTCTTTCGGAGGAGGTGAAAAAGTAACCAAAGGCTTCAAGGCCCCAGGCTTCGGTAAAGTGATAGCTGACTTTTCCGCTCGCGCCCAGGGTTCGGTAAAACACATCGGAAGGTAAGAGAGTTCCGCCGAGGCTGACCTGAAGGCGTTCTGTTTTAGGCATATAATTTTTTTGAATGATTGCTAAGTCTGAGTAGAAGGACTCTGTTTGAACACCGGTATACTCCGCTCGCTGCTTCTTCATTTCCGGTTTTTGGGAACGCGAAGGGGCATTGCGGAAGACGTTGGTATTGGTCTCGAGAACTTTTTCCACAAAGTCGATGTCTTTGTCTTCGGATTCTCCGCTAGGGGTGGCAGCGTCTTGGGCAAAACCATTCAACGAAAGGAGTAAAACACTGCATAAAAGAAATAGATGATGAGGTGTTTTCATACTTAAGGACACTTCAACAAGTTGCGTAGTATTTGACAATCCCGGTGTTGCTCAAAGTGGACAAACTAGCCCTTAGGGCCCTATGAAATATCTATTGCTTCTTTTTCTTCGAGGGAGAGATGATAGGCAGATGAGGAGATCATTATGAAAGCATCATTGATATGGGCAGCTCTTTTGACAGTGGTACAAGCGGCTTCAGCGGAAGTTGGATTTTCGGGAGGCAATGCCCGAACTTCAGTCTTGGTGAAGGGACGTATCTATGTAGAATGTCAGGACACGGGAGGCATTCCTCAGCACGCACAGTTTCGCTGTGAAGAGGACATTCTTTTGCCGACGGATTATGATTATTTTCAAGGGCCGGCAGGTGTTACTGCGGATGAAGTCATTCTCAAGGCTGTGCGCGAAGATGGTTCTTCACGGACCAAGGACTCAGGATATGATACGGCGAAAGCTCGCAGCACTCAGCAGTTCAATTTGTGGATTCACACTTTGACGCAAAAGCCGCTGTTAAAAATGGGACGCAATCAGGTGGCTTACACTTTGAAGCAAAAAGGCAAAGTCACGGCTTCGGGTCAGTTCACGGCGGAAGTTCAAGACGGGGGTGAGAAGGTGTGCCCTCGTACCGGTTACTACTGGTCTCACAATCGTGTGGATTGTCAAAGTGGAGCTTCCCTGTGTTCGCGATTCTTTGCGGAAAATAATTACTGCTTATAGGTTATTACAGACTTAGAACTCACCCCAGCGCTGTGCAAACGGCGCATAGGGGTCACTGGATATTTTTTTCTCCAGGAATCGCGTGCGAAGCAAGCCGAGGGGTTCCACGCGATTGTTCGCCCATTGCACCCAGCAAAAATCCTGGCTGTTGAACTGGGGATGTAAAAGGGTCTGATATTTTTGCAGCAGACTTTCTTGGATCTGATGGCGATTGTAGAGATAGTATTGATCGAGCTGTTGAAAGCTGTTGAGAATATCTCGATCGCGGGATGGTGTGGAGTACAAATCCAGTTCCTGCTTTGAAAAAGCCTTTCCATTCAATCTTAATAAGGCATGACTGGCGTCGATGATGACATTCACTCGCACACGCATTTTCATACAGGCATCTTCCAGCATATATTGAAAATGTTCTGAGGAGTTCTTCTCGGTGACTCGCAGTCGGGCAATCACCGTTTCGAAAAATGAAGCATAGGGAAGGCGACTTTGCTCCGTGCTGGAGTAGGCAATCTGTTGGGGATTTTTATTGAGATCCTGAGGCCACTTCCAGCGGCGCAGTCCCCCTTCGCTTTCCCGGGGAATCCGTCCCGAGGGAAAGGCTGTTTCCGCAGCGGGAAAGACATAGGACTCATAGAGATATTCTGACTCAGGAAGGGTCGCGGCCAGCAAGAGTGGAATTCCAGAGGGGCGCACATTTTTGAGCAGTTGCGAGTGTTGGCGCTGGCGATCACTCAGAAGAATGACACCAGGTTTTACTGTGTCGCGACGAATAGGAATGAGGGTGGTATCCCAAGGCAGTGTGAAAGTGCTGCCCTGAGTGATAATATATCGAGCGAAGCGATTCAGTCGTTCTCGAGGTGAGGAGATCTCGTCCCATGTGCTATCGCGACTGCTGATAAATTTTTTCCCTGGAGCTTGGGGATCGTGCATTTTGAATTCCAAACCATTTTGATAGGCGAAGGTCAAACGAGTGAGATAGATAAAATCCGCGCAGTCCAACTTCCATTTATAGAACAGCGACTCTGGCTTTTGCAGCCACTGCGAATCCACGTCGCGAGCCACCCAGGCTGAGTATTGTTCCTCCCAGGACTCATTCCACAGGCGTTGAGGGTGATGGGGCCACACCTCTGCCAAGGCGGCAGAGGTGAGAATGGCGGTTAGAAAAAAAAGGATATTTCTTAACCGGATCATTGGCGAAGCGCGGGAACTTTCTGGTAGGTGCAAAGACCATTGTCGTCAGGATAGAAGGCGCGAGCCATCTCCAGAGCTTCTGTTTCGTTGAAAGCTTTTTTAGCGATATAGATACCGCGCATGAAACCGGAGTAAGAGCGTTTGTCTTCATTGCTGCCGATTTCCAAAACAGATTTCACGCAGCTGCCTTGGGAGCCCGCACACTTCTTCTCGATACGATGAGAGAACTGGATGGGATTTAAGATCGGGAAAGAAGATTGGCGGCGATCCAATTCACGACGCAAGTGTTTGGTGTGCTGAGCGTAGTCAGCTCGTTTACCGAAGAGTGCAGGGTTGGGATCGCGAACAATCCAGAAGTCGATATAAGGTCCGATCGGATCATTCAGATGCACGCTGAAGGAGATATAGTGCCAGACGTCCATGTGCTTATTGGCGACGGCGTGATGAGAGTAATATCTTTCAGCGGGGAGGCAGTTGTAGCAACTTCCCAGAGTGGTCGCATGCCAGAAGTATTTCAGGTTGTAGTTGCCAGTATAGCTTTTAATAACTTCAGGGACACCGCCAATGATGGTGCCGGGAGGATAAGGAACCGGAACCGGGCGTGTAACGGGAGGAGGTGGCGGCGGCAATGGCACGGGAATAGGATCTGCGGGGACTGGAACGGGTTTATTCACATCGGATTTCTGTGCAGGCAATTGGGGAGGTTCTGCATAGTAGTTGCGAGCAATCAGGGGTGTGACCCTTTGATGTTGCTGACGTTCGAGCACATCGTCTCGGTAGTCGGCGATACCAAATAAGTCAGAGTTTTGCGCGCGGAACTCTTGAGCTTCATCGGCGCTTAGATACTTCAAAGCCACGGGATTGCGACCATCGCGATAGTTGTGGAAGAAAATAGTGTTGCCAGAAATAAAGATCTCCCACTCTTTGCGGGCCAAATCGCCATTGACTTGAGAATAGTATTTTGTGAACAGAGTCATTTTGCCAGATGAATCGTTGGCGTCCAGGACTGAGGGTTTGAACCAGCCACCAATGGTATAATCACTCGAAAAAACCTGCGAGGAACCTTGGTTTTCGTTCACGCCGACCAAAGAGGAAGAGTATTGAATTTGCGAGCGGTATTTTTTGATGACTTCCGAAGTGAGGCGGGGATTGATTTTTTTATCAGCATCGGCGTCTTGAGAAGGCGTTGAAATTGTGTCGAGAAGGGAGCTTAGGAAATAACTTTCATCAGAAACAATTTTGCCGCGGGTGTTGAATTTCGCATAGGTCTTTCCATTGGCGGGACAGTACAGCGCCTGCACGGAGTTGCCGACATTGGTGTTGATCAATTGAGGCCCGAGAACTTGGTCGTTGATAGCCATGGTATAGTTCTGTGTGGCGGAATCCAAACTCCACAGGCGAACCAGCTTGTACTGCTTGATCAAGTCTGCGGTCTTCGCGGCGGCGACAGAACCCGGTGCCATGTCCTCTTGTAAAGACGTCAGGGGTTCGGCCTGCGACCCAACTCCCAGGAGGAGGACAGCGCTGAAGGTTAAGAGAGATTTCATGAAAGGACTCCTTTACGAGACGTCTTAAAATGTGACGACACCTTGACTCTTTTCTAATTCGAAATTCGAGCCAGCTGAGAGGAGATTATATTGAGGCCTAAGAATAGAAAGACAAAAATTGCTCGTCGAAGGTGACAGAAAAAGGCCCTTATGAGGGCCTTTCAGAAAAATGTTTAAAGACCTACAATGGCGGCTTGACCCGAAGTTGTCCCGAGGGTGGCTGTCACAGTTCCTGAAGTCAGAGCCACACAGCTCAGGTAACCGGTGGCATTAATACCACAGAGGAGATTTCCTGAGACACTCCAGGTGACCACATTTGTGATGTTCAAGGTACTTCCGTCGGTGTAGGTGCCTGTCGCGGTCATCTGCCGTCCCAGTCCTTGCAGCAAGCTGACGATGGCAGGAGTGACGGTCACAGAAACCAAGGCTGGATTGGTGATTCCCAGAGAGGACTGTGAGCTCACAGCTCCGAGGTTGGCTGTAACCTGCACATTTCCGACGCCGAGGGTTTGTAATAAACCGGTATTGCTGATGGAAGCTAAGAGCGGATTGGAAACACTCCAGTTCACGAGATTACTGATGTCAACTATAGCGCCATTGGAATAGGTTCCCAGGGCTGTGTATTGAGTGGTGAGACCTTTTGCCAAACTGCCACCGGAAGTCTGTAAGTTGATAGAGAGCAGAGAGGCCGCACTCACGGTAAAGGGAGTGTTGGCGGAGACGGCGCCTAAAGTGGCCGACACAGTCGTGGCACCGGTTGCCTGGGAGGTCAACAGTCCTTTCGATCCGGCAGTGTTACTGATGGTGGCCGCCGCCATATTTGAGCTTGCCCACGTCACGCTGGATGTGATGTTGGAGCTGGAGCCATCCGTATAAGTTCCTACTGCAATAAACTGCTGAGTATAACCTAATGGCACTGAGGCATTGAGGGGACTGATTTGAATCGAGCTCAATTGTACAGCTCCCACGGTGACGGGAGTATTCGTGGTCACACTCTGTGAGGAGGCGGAGATAGTGGCTGATCCCACCGCGACGGCTGTGGCCAGGCCTTGGCTGGTGATACTGACAAGAGAGCTATTGGAGCTGTTCCAGGTAACAGTGTTGGTGAGGTCGCTGCTGGTGCCATCAGTATAACGACCTGTGGCTGTGAATTGTTGAGTAGCTCCTTGAGTGAGTCCGGGAGCACTCGGAGTGATTTCGAGAGAGGCTAAGGCTGCCGGAGCCACTGTGAACCACACTTGTCGAGACACGCCGCTGGAGTTGGCTGTCACGGTGAAACTTCCCGGTGCCACAGAGGTTAAAAGTCCTGAGCTGTTGATGGTGGCATAAGAGGGAGCGGAAGAGGTCCACGTCACGGAGTTGGTGAGATCTTTTTGCGTGCTATCTGAATAGGTGCCTGTGGCTGTGAACTGTTGAGTCAACCCCAAGGCGACACTGCCGGAAGAGGGCGCGATCTGGATTGAAACCAACTGAGCGGGAGTGACAGTGACTGGAATCTGCACAGTCTGAGAGCCTACAGTGCCGGAAACAAGAGCCGTTCCAAGATTGGCTGAAGAGATCAGGCCTGTTGTATTCACTGTGGCGACAGTGGTGTCATTGGAATTCCAAGCCACTGTGGAGGTGACGTTGGCAGGAGTGCCGTCCGTCAAAGTGGCTGTTGCTGTGAGCTGTTGAGTTTGCCCTAAGGGAATGGTCGGAGCTAGAGGT
>JBCECD010000291.1:0-614 GCA_039206745.1 Bdellovibrio sp.
AGTACCCGAATTTTCAATCGAAAATCACGCGTTATATCAATCACTCTGTGGATTTAATTTATGCAATCAAAGCTAAGCGTAGTTTTCCTGGGATTCACTCTTTGACCCGCGCTAAGCAGCAGGAACTTCGAGAGAAGTTTAAAGAGCACTTGAGAGAGTTGCAGTATGTGCTGAAAATGGTTGAAAAAATCCACGAAGACCTGCGTATTCAGGATGCGCGATCCACGATTTATGTGGTGAAGGCTTTGTGGCTTGCTGTTCTAGGTATTATTGTCTTGGCATTCTGGCTGGAGATCGTCCATGGCTTAGCGAAGACCAGCATTGTGGTCTTCGATGACGGCTTCGGCAAGTTGGCGAACTGGCTGGCCGAGAAAATCGGTTTTTAAATTAAACCATCTTGTAAGCTTTTATCCTCGCTTATTTCGCAGTCTTTATAATGCTCTGATAAGTGGCCTCGAGAACGGGGATGGCTTGTCCACTTTGCAGAAGGCGATTGTTAACAAAGACAGTCGGTGTGCCGCGAATCTGCGCCACTTCGCCCTCTTTGGCCATTTTGCGAATCCCTTCCATGGTTTCGGGATTCTTAATGCAAGAGGTGAGGTCTTCGTAGGAAA
>JBCECD010000291.1:624-10307 GCA_039206745.1 Bdellovibrio sp.
GCCTTGGATATATCCTGAAGATTTTTATCCAGGTCGTGAGTTTGGATGATGTCCATTTGATTATCAAAAATATAATCATGAGCTTGCCATCCTTTTTGCGCTAACTTTTCAGAGCACATCGCCGCTGCTGCCAGCCCGCAGGAAATGCCGTCACCACCACCTTGAAGGGCCTCATTGCAAGTGCTGTCGAGAGGAAAGGGTTTGAAGATCAGGCGTACCAGAGGATGATTCTTCACAAAGGCATGAAGAGAGGGGGCTGCATGCTTGCAGTGAGAGCAGCGGAAGTCTGCAAACTCAACAATGGTCATTACGGGTTCTTCCGTGCCTTTTTGTAAAATCAAACCTGCAGTGGGATCGAAAGTCTGTGCCGGAGCGGCTTGCCAGTAAGCCACTTGCTCTTCCGAGCGCTTTGTCACCTCGGTGAGACCCTTGCTTTCGAGATACATAATATTTCCAAGAAAAGAAAAAGCCGGGATTGCCAAAAGGAAACCGCCCACCCATTTTTCTGTGCTAAAGATGTCACGAACATCCTCGACAATCTGAGCCGGGCTGAAGTCCTCGGCTCCCATCCAGGCGCCAAAGAGCCCGATGAAAGACAAAACATATGCAGTGATGCAGAAAATACAAAGGTTGGCCATCGTGGAGGAAATCCCGGCCATCACGACTGATGCTAATACGGTGGAAGCGGAGAGTAGTAAAGCATAGCGAGAAGTTTTAGCGCGATCTTGAACCAAGTTAAAGCGAGTCACTGCCAAAAAGTAAAGCAGAACCAGATTGGTTACCATTCCCCAAAGGGCTATCGGGACACCGAGGAAAGCTGAAAACTTGCTCGCTGTGACAGCGTCGCAATTCATAACATCATTGATGTTACAAACGGAGCTGCCATCAGAGAGGCCAAACTTCAAACCGTAGTAGTGTTGAGTCAAGTAAGCATGAACCCCCACAGCGATCAAGGTAGCCAGAAGGGCAATCAGAAGAAAGGTGTTTTTGCGAGCTGTATTTTTCATGTCCCCATTGAAGCGTAGATTGGTGCTTGAAATCAATCAAAATTATGCAAAAATCAAAGACGTTATTGGGGAAAACAGTTTGAACGACTTACAAAAGTGGATACGCATTCGCAAAGATCTCTATCTGCAAATGGAACAACAGGTCCGTCACCGCTTGGGACAGGATACGCCAGAGTTGTTGCGTTATAATAAAGTCTATGCTCAGGAGTTTCAGAAAAAATGGGCTCCGGTTTCCAAAGAAGTCCTTTGGGAGCAGATGCGCGAGGCGCAGGTGGTTTTAGTCGGAGATTTTCATGCTCTTCATCAGTCGCAAAAAGCCCAATTGCGAATTCTGCGCCATGTCCCACCAGAGCGAAAAATCATTTTAGCAGTGGAGTTCTTCGAAGCCGGCGATCAAGACAAAATCGACGCTTATCTTTCTGGCAAACTCAGTGAGCGGGAATTTTTGAAAGTGATTCAGTGGCAGACGCGCTGGGGATTTCCCTGGGAGCACTATCGTTCGTTATTGCGGTGGGCGCAAAAACGCAAGGTTTCGGTTCAGGGGTTGAATCGCAACTATAAAAAAAGAAATGCCACAACCTTGCGGTCGCGGGATGCCTTTGCCGGAAAGAAAATCGCGGATTTGGTGAAAAAAAATCCCGAGTACTTGGTTTTCGTTATTTATGGTGATTTGCATTTGGCTCAACCGCACATCCCAGCTGAAATTGAGAAACATTTGGGTTCGGGCTTTTCGCGCAAGATTCTTCGCCTCTTTCAGAATGCAGAGCGCATTTATTTTCAACTCTTACAAAAAGAGATGGAGGCGACAACGGATCTGGTGCGTTTGTCGCGCAATACTTTCTGTTTGATGAGCGTGCCTCCCTGGGTGAAGTGGCAGAACTACCTGATGTATTTAGAGAGAACTTATGATTTGGGATTGGTCGGGGACGATGAAGAGGATGAAGACTTCTTGGATTATACCGACCATGTCGGTCGTTATGTGCAGATCATTGCCGATGAGTTGAAGTTGGCGGCCCCTGTGGATCGTCTTTCTGTGTATACAGCTCAGGATGCTGCGTTTTGGGCGCAAGTGCGAGAGCACTATGACCTGAAGGCTTTGCGCTGGATTGAAATTCTGATTGGAGAGGGTGTTTCATTTTATCTTCCGGAAATCGCAGCGGCTTATTTGGCGCGAGGAACTGTGAATCACGCGGCCTCCTTAGCCATGCAGTATATTCATGCGCAGGTGAGTGGACAGAAACGATTTCTCAGTCAACCTCCCCAGGATTTTTTAGGAATGATTTGGCTTGAGGGTGTGACGTACTTTGGCTCGAAGATCATCAATCACAAGCGCAAGGCTGATACCTTGGCGGATATCAAAGCGGTGCTGTCCTCCTCCGCGTCCAATGCGGGGCGAGAGTCTATGCAGTTGGCTCTGGCGCAAAAGATGCATGAGTTGATGATGATCACGCGCGGACGTTCCATGGCCTTGAGTGTGAAGCCGCGAAAAAAATGGAGCTATTTGCTGGCGGCCCGCTTGTTGGGTGGTATGCTGGGAGAAAGGCTGTATGCGGGCTATAGAAAAAAACTGATCTCCCCGCGAACTCTCCAGCTTTTTTTGAAGCGTGATGTGAATCATGAGAGTTTTAAAGTGGCCTATTATGACATGCTGGAAGTGGTGGAGTCCTTGCCGGCGCCTTTTTTAAGTAAGAAGGAAAAGTTATGAAAAGTGTTTGGTACTACAATCAAAACTTAAAACCTCAGGGGCCGTTGTCGCTGGTGGAGATCAAAGGTCGCATTCAAAAAGGGGAGATTGGTCCTTTTGAGTTGCTGTACAACGAGCAGGAACAGCAGTGGCGCCCGGCGCGGGAGTGGGGTGTGTTTCCGGAGAGTCTTTTTCCTGCGGGCCAGGTTGTTTCCACTGTGGTCGAGGAGCTGTCTCAAGTTGAGAATTTGATGGAGTGGGTGCTGCTTAGGAAGCTGGAGGAAGGTCGAGTTACGCAAGAAGGGCCGTATTCTCTTCGCCAGATCCGTGAAGGTCTTCAGAAAAAAGAGATTTCTTTGGATCAGTATATCTGGAAGACCGGAATGACGGGGTGGTGTCGTATTCAGGACCGTCCTGAATTTATGTAACCAGTCTCAATATTTGTCACTTCTCAGCCGATAAGCACTTCATGAAAAGAAGTCAAAATTCTTTATTTATTGCTGTCTGTTTGAGTATCACAATCGGCCTGGTGTCGGTCTATGCGGTTTTTGTGGGTCACTTTAATGGCCACCAACAGTATGAAGCTCGTCTTAGTCAATTGCAAAAACAGGTGGAAAAAGAGCGGTTTAACACGGCTCTATTAAACTATCAGTTAAAAGATTTTCAACAAACGGTGGCTCAGGTTTTGCCTGACGAAAAGAAACTTCAAGCACATTATGAAATGCGCAATCTGGCCTCTGTCGTACGTGTGCCTGCTAGTGTTGAAGAGATTGATCTATCAGCTGTTTTATACGAAAGGGCTAAGAAGTCCTTTAACAAGCAGGATTATGAGAAATCAATCGCGGAGTTTTATCGACTTCTCAATCAATATCCCGTGTCTCAATACAGCGTGGAAGCGCGATTTTTTATCGCTGAAAGTTATTTCCTGCGGAAAGATTATCGCAACAGTCTGAATGAAATTGACCAAATGGTGACGCAATATCCTCAGCATGATCTGACAGGTTTTATTCTGTTGCGCATGGGGCAGATCAGCGAGCTGAACAGTCAGAGCGAAGAGGCCAGTGAGATCTATAAAACAGTTTTGAAAAACTTTAAAAATCCAGAACTGCGCCAGCAGGCTCAGAAGCTGGCCAAGAGCATCGAGTACTGATCATGAAAAAGTGGGTGCGCTGGGGGCTTTTTATAATGGCTTTTCAGATGGAGGTGCGAGTTCGCGCCGGTGAAGTTGTGGAAGCCGTTACGCAGACGCTGTCGGCAAATTCCACCGGAGTGCTCTGGCAGCAAGACTCCACCGAGCTGCGCTCGACCAGCGGAACTATTGTCATCCGTCAGGATAGCAAGAGTTGGAAATTTGTGCAGGGCACTTTGTGGGTGGTGCAAGGAGAGTCTCTGGTTTTTGAAACTCTTTATGGAGAACTTCGAGGGCGCCATGGATCTTATTGGATCTTGGAGCAAAAAGACCGTCTTCTGGTGCGCAATATGAATGCGGATTTGAAGGTGACTTTTCGCGATGGCCGGTCTTTGGTGGTGCCGGAGGGTTTTGAGTTTTGGATGGGTGGCATCGACAGTAAAGGGCAGTCCACATTTGGCATGGTTCAGCCCATTGAAATGAAAGACCATCTGCCGCTGTGGAACTCTTTGTATATCGGTAGTAAAGAGAACTTTATGAAAGAAGTCGTTCATCTGCGGGAGTCGTGGGGGGACGTGATTGAAACGAGCAGCCGTCTTTATCGGGAAATAGTGGATCGTCAGATCGCTTCGGAGAAAGAAGCCGAAGAAAATGCCCGGCTGGCCAAGTTGAGAAAAGAAGAGGAAAAGCGTCGCATTCGCTCTCTCTATATGAAGAAAGTCTTCGATTACTAATCGCTAAAAGTCTGTACTCTCTGGATAATAGTCGCGTTTTTAAAACCAGGTTGTGGAGAAGTGCAGTTTCTTGCCAGGGCTCATGATAATCTGAGGTCTGGGAGGATAGGATGTCTTCTATTTCATCATCAGACCGAGCTCGTCAGGACGAAAAGATTCGCCAGACGCGGGAAGAATACGAAAACCGCGAAAGCCAAAATGCCAAACGTCGAAGTGCCGAGATCAAGCGTCTCGAGCAAAGGCATAGCGATGAAATTCAAAACATTTCTGAAAACTATGAAGGTCGAATTGCGGAACTCAAGGATCGCAACCGCGAAGTTTTGAGCACTCGCGATCAGGAAAACAATCGGAAAATTGAAGAAGTTCGGCAGACTTATCGCGAATCCATAAGAAATAAGATGGAAGATGCCTACAATTCGCGTGAAGAGATGAAAAATAGTTATGAAGGCTCTCTGCGCAAGCAAAAAGAAGTTTCGCAAGCACAAAGAGAGAATGTCGTTGGACAGTTGAATGATGAGATTCGCAAACGGGATGATCGCTTTTCCGAGATGGCTGAGGACAGTCGTTTGCGTTCTCAGGAGTCCATCCGTGATAACTCGCGTAAATTGAATGAGGCTCATGGTCGTGAACTCAGCACCATGACTCAGTCCAAAGAGGATGAAAAAAGAGGCCACGAACGCGATATGCGGGAGATGAAAAAATCCTATGAAGCGCGTCTGACCGAAAGTGAAAGACGTCGCGACACTGATAATGCTCGCTGGTCCCAGAAATACACGGACACTTTGGCTAACAAAAATGCGGAATATGCTGATAATATCGATATGAAGCAGGAAATCATGAATGCGGACCGCGAGGTTTTACGCGGTAAATTTGAAAATATTATCGAGAAGAAATCCCGTTCCATGGACGAGAATAATCAGGCCTTCCGGGATACAGTGAATGAACGGGTGAATTCTCAGGTTCGTTCGCGAGACAGTCAGATTCAGAGACTTAATAGTAAACTGAACAATGAGATTTCAAAAAATGAGCGTCTGCGCGGCATCGAACGGCGTAATTTGACCAATGCCTATGAGCAGCGTTTAGATCTTATGGCGGAACAAAAAGAAGATGCTATTGCGCAAATGAAGGATCTCAATAACGAGCGCATTGAAAAAGTCCTCGGCGAAAATAACAAACTTTTAAGAGGAACAGATCGCGAGCACAAAGGGCAAACATCCTTGGCGAACATTCGTCGCCGCGAAGAGCGCGAAAATATGTTGCAGCAGCAGAAGGATCAGATCACGCAGATCTCCAACAACGCAGAGTCTCGGGTGCGCAAGGTCTTGGATCTGACCAATAAGAATCAGCAACAGATGGAAAAATACTATGTCGACTCTCTCGATGTGATGAAAGACAATTACCAAGGTCGTATGGAGGCCTACAGAGAAAAAACACAAGGGGATCAAACCATCAACAACAAGGTGATGACGGAGCGGTTCCGCAATATGGAAGCCGGCTTCAA
This sequence comes from Bdellovibrio sp., assembly GCA_039206745.1. GTDB lineage: Bacteria > Bdellovibrionota > Bdellovibrionia > Bdellovibrionales > Bdellovibrionaceae > Bdellovibrio. Next base: position 6,680 of record JBCECD010000291.1, read on the forward strand.
TGCCAAGTTGGAACAAACGGTAAAAAATTATGAGGATAAGATCGCTCAGCTGACGGAACGGCAGGATCGGGAAATCAAAAGAATTGAAAATCAGTATTCACAGCGTCTCGACGATAGAAATAAATCTGTAAAACAGGAAAAAGAATCGATTGAGATGAAATATGAGGCTAAGCTTGCTCAGTTGAACGAATCTCATCAGGATCAATTAGACAGGATGAATCGTCGACATCAAGAGGATATGCAAAGTCTATCCGTTAAGATGAGCTCGTATAGCAGGAAGGCTTAATGTATGTTGGCAGATCGTCGTGCGAAAATTGTGGCCACTATCGGGCCCGCGACTCGCGATGAAAAGAATTTAGAAAAAGCGATTAAGGCGGGATTGAATGTGGCCCGCCTTAACTTTTCTCATGGCACGCATGAGGATCACCTTAAAGTCATCTATTCCTTACGCAAGCTCTCTTCGCAGTTGCGCGCTCCTGTGGCCATCTTACAGGATCTTCAGGGGCCCAAGGTGCGTGTTGGCAAATTTGAAAATGGTTCCATTGAAATTAAAGTCGGCGAAAAAGTGGTGATCACCACGGCTTCCGTTTTGGGGCGGCCTGGCTTGATTCCTTCAGATTTTAAAGAATTGCCGCGGGCCTGTGTACCAGGAACAAAGATTCTTTTGGATGATGGTTTGTTGGAACTTAAAGTTCTGCAGGTGCGAGGCGAAGAGTTGGATGCTGAAGTTTTGTATGGAGGCATTTTAAAAGATCGTAAAGGAATGAATCTTCCAGGGGCCAATCTGCCCGTGGAGTGCATGACGCCGAAGGATTTAGAGGATCTCGAGTTCGGCTTGTCTCACAATGTGGACTATGTGGCTTTGAGTTTTGTTCGGCATGCGCGGGACATCCGTCGCCTGCGCGAAATCATTGAATCAAAAAAGTCCTCTGCAAAAATCATTGCGAAAATCGAAATGGTAGAGGCTCTCGAGAATCTCGAAGAGATCTGTCGTCTGAGCGATGCGGTGATGGTGGCACGGGGAGATCTTGCCGTGGAAGTGGGGCAGAGTCGCCTTCCGGGCTTTCAAAAACGTATTATTCAGGTCTGTAATCAGTTGGGAAAACCCGTGATCACTGCCACGCAGATGCTCGACAGCATGGTGGAGAATCCTCGTCCCACTCGGGCAGAAATCACGGATGTGGCCAATGCGGTTTTGGATGGTTCCGATGCCTTGATGCTTTCGGCTGAATCAGCCAGTGGAAAGTATCCCTTTAAGTGCATCCGCACGATGCATGAAATTATTTGTGAAGTGGAACGCAATGAAGAGGAGTATTACAAGATCTCCTTGGAAAATGAATTTCTCAGTGCTCCGGCGGCGATTGCGGCGAGTGCCTCTTTGAGTGCATTGAAGCTCAATGCCACGGCGATTGTGTGTCTGACGACGACGGGAAAAACGGCGAATATCATTTCAGGTTTCCGTCCCCGGGCACGCATTATTGCGGTCACGAATGAAGTGAGTGTTCTCAACGGCATGGAACTGGCTTGGGGAATTCAAACCCATGCGATCCAGCCCTATAAGACAATGAAGGACATTCTGGAGCAGGTCGATGTGCTTTTGGTCAGTCATGGTTTGGCGAAGACAGGGGACAAGGTCATCCTCACTTTAGGACAGCCTATTTCTGACGGAGCAAAAACCAATTCTCTTTATGTGCACACGGTGGGAGCGGAGTTCAATTCCAAGCTGCCAGACGAGAGATTGCCACTGCGTTGTCAGCAGGATCCCGTTATTGATTAGCGGGATCTCTTGCAAAAGAGCTCAATGAATTTGAACAGACCTTCCTGAACATCTACTGTGGTTATCGAAGTTTCTTTTTGAGATTATTGACGAGAGTCCAGTGCTGTGCCAACGGCTCGACATAGGGAAATTCCACCATAATATAAACACCTTTTTCATCCATGATTTTTTCTGTGAGATATTTCTTCTCGATCAAAGAGTTGACATCATCAGCGCGGATCAAATGCCCGAGCTCTTTCATGGATTCATTTTGCACATCGGTGAGATCGACTTTGTAAAGGCCGCGATGGTTGGGCTCCACTCGTTTGGCGAAAAAGAGAATGCCATTAAGAATGCCTGCTTCCCATTCCGATAGGGGTGCGAGGCGGTCTTTTTCCTGTTTGAACAGCCATTCATTGTGCCAGTCTACAAAACTAAAAAGCTCTTGAGGCTTGAGGTTGATTATTTTTTGAGTGCCATCACCGCGGTCTTCCTGGCTGAGGTAGCCCATTTCAGAAAGGGCATTCACCATGCTCTGCATTTTGTTGGTGGCTTCTTGAAATACTTGAATGGTGTAATTTCTCAAGAGAGCGGAGGAAACACTCAAGCTGCCGTTGTCTTCTGGTTTGCCGTATTTATGGCAGACCAAATTGAGAATGGAGATGTATTTATTCACGATGTGCGGAGGAAATCTCTCCTCATCGGGATTGGAGCTCTCAAGCAAGCGAATTTTTTTGTTCGCCTCGCGCAGATTTTCATTCAGACTTTTCATGATAGCACGCACCCAAACCGGTAATTGTTCCATCTGTTTGGTGAGAGAGTCATAAGGAAGGGCGATCACCTCTGCGTCCTTCACGGCTTTGACGCTGGCACTGCGAGGTTTGCTGTCGAAGAGAGCCATTTCCCCGACGATGGAGCCAGGATTCACTTCGGCAATAACCACTTCGGTATTGCCCTTGGTTTTAGTCACAGCGAGGACTCCGGATTTCACGATATACATCGAATCAGGAGGATCTCCATCACGAAAGAGATAGTTATCTTTTGCAATTTTTTTTGTATCAGCCACCACGAACCTCATCCTTGAGCTATGAAGTTCCATTATTGATCCAAAGTTCCCCAGGATCAACGAAAGCCCCGACCAAAGAAGAGGCTTTGTTAGAACTTCATGGCTTTGCAGTCCGAGGCAATGCGAATGTTTCCTTCCGTTGCGGCGATGACTTGTTGCGGAGTGAGATCCGGCGCGTATTCTTTTAGAAGAAAGCCTTCAGGAGTGACTTCGATCACGCCATAATCACTGACGATTTTTTTGATACACTTCACACCAGTTAAAGGCAGCGTGCAGCGAGTGCGCAATTTGGATTGTCCCTCTTTATCGACGTGTTGCATGGCTACAATCACATTGCGAGCGCCGGCAACAAGGTCCATGGCTCCGCCCATGCCTTTGACCATTTTGCCTGGTACCATCCAATTGGCGATATTGCCGGACTCATCGACTTCCATGGCTCCTAAAACAGTGAGATCCACATGGCCTCCGCGAATCATCGCAAAGCTGTCGGCACTCGAGAAAAAACTGGCTCCCGGCAAAGCGGTCACGGTTTGTTTTCCGGCATTGATCAGGTCAGCATCAATTTCGCTCTCGCGGGGAAAGGGTCCCATCCCCAGCAGGCCGTTTTCACTCTGTAACATAACGCTTTTGTTGTGAGGAATATAATTAGCCACCAGTGTAGGAATACCGATTCCCAAATTCACGCAGTAACCATCTTCCACTTCTTGAGCAATACGCTGAGCAATCTGTTCACGTGACAAAGGCATGGAGATCAGTCCTTTCTGACAGTGCGCTGTTCGATGCGCTTTTCGTAGCCGCGTCCTTGG
>JBCECD010000292.1:0-10024 GCA_039206745.1 Bdellovibrio sp.
GGGCATCTTGGAGAGAAATTAGAGAAAAAGCTTTAAGGGGGCGTGATGGGGAAGGTTATAGTTACCCTGGTAATACAATCGCTTTCACTGAAAGCAAGGAACGTGGGGAATGAAAACATACGCTGAATTAGAAGTTGAGAATTTGTTGCTTGAGCAGCGTCTATTTGAGCTGGGAATAGACCTCGAACAAGTCCGCGACTCTGTTTGGGCTAGGGTTAAGGAAGCGGAGAATGAATTTAGTAATCTCCTGGGCTCAATTTCAGAGCCGGTATTCTTGGATGACCGACTGGATTATGTCCTAGTTCAAATCGGTAATGCTGATCTGAAACGCGCCCGGGAGTATCAAAAAAAGATCTAGTGTCTACGCCGCATCTATAGAGTTATCCACATTGAAAAAAATAATCTAAAAATTCTTGTACTTCTGAGGTTTATTGATCTCGGAGGCGCAAATGAAATCATTTTTTAAATGGCTATTTAAAAAGAATACCACAAACGTGGTGGATCAACCCATCGAAAATACCACAGGTGTGGTAACTGGTAAGTTTGAAATCTGGTATCCAAAAGCAGTAAGAAATCATCTTGGTATTATGAAAACTAAAGGGACTTATCGGAACGGCTATCCAGAGGGCGCCATTGTTCATGCGACGGCTGGTCATTGTGATAGTGAGCAGGATGCAATTAATTCGCTGAAGTGGGGAATTGATCAGGGGCTGGCATTTTTTGTAATTGGACCTACCGGAAAGGTCTATCAGAACTTTCCTCTATCTCATTGGGGAAACCATGCGGGAGTAAGTAATTGGTTAAACCTAGGCTCTTCAGTTTCTCAATATCTAGTTGGGATCGAGGTCGCGTGCGCAAACAAAGTTGACGAGAACGGGACTGCGTGGTTTGGAAAGACATACGGCATCAATCGACTGCGAGTATCTGAGAAGAAAGAAAACATCAAGGCTGGGACATACGTTAAGTACACCAAAGAGCAGGAGCTTGCTCTTCTGGATCTTTTGGTATGGCTTAAGAAAAACAATCCAACGGTATTTAGTATAACAAACATAGCTGGCCATGATGAGGTTAGTCCGGGTAGAAAAGATGATCCTGGCGCATCTCTTTCTATGACGATGCCTGAATTAAGAATGAAGGTTGGGAATCTCATAACTCAAAAAGAGATTCCTCTCACAAATACATGATGACCCCCGAGCAAATCCTAATCGAAGAGCTCCTCTTCTTAACTGAAGTTCTAAGAGGAGTGAGCAAGGAGCAAATGAAAGTGCCAGGTATTAAATCAATATGCATGGTGCTTTATAAGAGGAAGAAAAAGGTCATGATCGCTTTGGGGTATCCTGTGTGAAAAACAAGTTCATAAATAAAAAAGTCAAACTTGATGGACTTACTTTCGCAAGTAAAAAAGAAGCGCGGTTCTACTTATATTTTAAAGGGCTTGAGAGGGACGGGAAAATCTCACACTTACAAACTCAAGTTCGATTTGATTTCCCAATTAACGGTGAGATTTTGCGCTACGCTGATTCGAATAGGCCTTTAACGTACTATGCGGATTTTACGTACATCGAAAATGAAATACTAGTTGTGGTCGATGTTAAATGCGCAGTTTTTAAAGGCAAGCTTACAGAAGCTCAGAAGAAAAGAAGAGCGGCTTTGATAAGGCCAGAGTATAAAATTAAAAAAGCTCTCATGAAATCGGTTCATGGGATATCTGTTGTGGAGGTTTAAGATGAATTTATTTAACTGTTTTCAGGCAGTGGCGTTTTATACGGTGACACCATTTGGAATCCAATGGCTCGCCACTAACGGATTTAATACGTGGGCAATTGTGGCCGGCGTAGGGATGTTTGTTGGTTATATTTTAATGAGTATTGCTGTCCATCAAGCGACAGAGAAATAAAGGAGGCGCAAATGCGTTTTAACTATGTGAAGTACGATGAGGAGTCAGTAAAATTACAGGAAAAGGCAAAGGAGTTGTGTGAAGCTCTGGAGAAACATATCTCTGATATGCCAGCAAGCCGTCCTCAATCTCTGGCTTTAACAGCTTTAGAAGAGGTTTACATGTGGATTGGTAAAGCAATTCGTGATCTTCAGGTTATGCGTGGTTCGAAAGTCGAGCATGTAGATGAAAGATCGGCGGAGTAGATATGAATTTAGACACAAAAATAGAAATTAGCGTCGGCTGTGTTGAATGGATGCAAAAAGAAATAGACACTCTTCGAAAGCAAAATGAGCTTTTGAATATTGAAAAACGAGTCGTTGATAGGTTTCTTACTTTGACTGAATCAATCTCCCGTCCTGTTGTAGGATACGGTATCGGCGATAATCGATTGTGGCAGGCTAAAAAGGAAATTGAAGAAGCTATTTCCAAGAAAAAACTGGAAGAGTCAGAAGATAAAACTTCCAAGGCAATGTCAGCTTAATTTAATCCCCCCTCTCCGGAGGGGGTTGGAGGGGGATATGGAAAAAGAGAAAAACCTGGATAGATATGACAATGTCAGTCGCCCAAAACACTACAATGAGCATCCTTCTGGTATCGAATGTATTCAGATCACGGAGCACATGAACTTCACCTTAGGGAATGCAATGAAATATATTTGGCGGGCAGATCTTAAGAATGGCACCGAGGATTTAAAAAAGGCTGTTTGGTATCTACAGCGAGAAATTCAACGAAGAAGCACTGATCACAACTAAATTGGAGTGCAATATTTATGGATATCGAAAATATAAAAGATATGATTATTCGGGACCTGAAGATTGCAAATTATGAAATTGAGATACATTTAGTATATCTCCAACAGTTGATAGATGATATGCGACGCGAATGTAGGGCGGCTTTATCTCCAAATCTTCTTCGAGATAATAAGTCTGAACTCGAGTTTACTGAGAAGATCTTGCGGATTCGTTCTAGTATCAAAAAAAATGAATCGCTGCTTTCTGCTACGCCTTGCGTCGATCAAAAAAGAAATAGAAGAAGTGTGTAACAGTAATGTCAACAATGAAAAATCATCTCGGCATTGCCATAAGAAAGATAAGAGAAGAAAAGTCCATTGGGCAGGAGAGCTTGGCTTCTTCAATTAATTGTACGCGCTCGGCGATAGCCAATTATGAAAGTGGAAAAAGACAGACTCCGACCGAAAAAATAAAAGGCATTGCTCGTCATTTAGATGTAAGCCCTTTAGATCTTCTTGAGATGAAACTGAAGGACTGTGTCTCTGAGGCTATTGAAGCTTATAAGAGGTCGGAATGAATGTGAAGATTAATACCAAAGATGCAATTTCTAAGATGGATCGAAAAGTTAATAAAAAGATAAAAAAGGTAAAATCTGAATGTGCGAATCTTATGAATAGAGAAGTTACGGCAAGTCGTAGGAAGATTGTGGAGACTTTAATAAGCCAAACTGGATTAAAAAGAAAAGTACTTAACGATCGATTATCAATTTCTAGGGCAAATCCTAAAAATGAATTGAAGGTTACGATTACTCCTCTATTTGGAAAGAAAATCTACATGATGCAGTACCCATGGACTAGGAAAGTCCTCAAGGGAGGAAAGGCTATTATAAGGCTACTCAGTCCTCTCTATAAGAAGGATATGAAGACTGCATTTCTTTCCAAAGACAAAACGAGAATGTTTTTGCGGCCTACGGCTAAGGCTGTCGAGGCAGTGAAGGGGCGTACTATTCCGCGCCTTTTTAAAGAAGGTAAGATTAAAGAAAAATTCCAAACTGATCTAATGGAGAGTATCCGGAAAGCGATAAAGGATGCCTTTAAATAGGTTATTATTAATCAATAGCTTTATCGTTTATGGATTATCTAAAGGCCTTAGTATGATGAGTTTGCTATTTCAATGGGTCCTCCCTGGAGGGTTTGCTGGGCGGGAGGGACGAGCGCGACTTTTTGCTAGATACGAGCGGCATAGGCAGCATCATCAGAACTTTCGGGGGTATATTGGCAAACCCGAAGGATGATCTGTCTCGAGTAACTATTAATCAAATCGAAAAGCTTACAGGATCGAACTATCGTCGGATTGTAAAAATATTAAGTGATTCTGGAATTCAGTCTGTGGGAAAAGATGGTAATGCGATTTATTATGACCCAAAGAAAGCTTTGCCTGCGGTGTTCGAGAGCATGGGATATAGGACAAGACAACAGTCTCCTATTCCAGATGATGTTGACGATGAGGAGGTAGCAAAGCTTCTTGACCTTCAAATACAGAATGCACGTCTTGCTCGTGAGAAAACTAGAAAATTGATGATCGAAATTGACATACTTAGTGGCAAGTACGTTCTGTCTACAGATGTGGAAAGAGTCTGGTCGAATATTGTTATAGCCGCGAAGGCGAAGCTAAGATCTATTCCGGGAAGAATGGCTCCTCATCTAATAAAAAAAGAAGATCCAATAGAAATCGAAGCCACCCTAGACAAAGAAATTAACGAAGCATTGGAAGATTTAAGTGCACAAGATGCGGGCGAACTTTATAGCGATGACGGCGGCGGTGATGATCAAGTGGGCACCTCCACCGAAGTTGACGATTAGTGAGTGGGCGAACCAGTACCGTCGTCTTAGCGCAGAGTCGTCGGCGGAGCCTGGAAAATACAGCTCCACAAAAGCACCATATCAAACTGGCATTATGGATGCGGTCAGCGATGCAAAGGTTTGGCGTGTTGTTTGGATGGCGTGTTCCCAAGTGGGAAAGTCAGAGATATTAAACAATATCAATGGCTACTATATGCACTATGAGCCCTGTCCGATGATGATTGTTCAGCCTACTCTACAGATGGCTGAAAAGTATTCAAAAGATCGTATTGCTCCAATGATTCGAGATACGCCGGTACTTCGAAAGCTATTTAATCTTAAATCTAGGACCGGAGATAATACGCTTCTGCATAAAATCTGGCCAGGAGGAAATCTTAGTTTAACAGGAGCCAACAGCCCAGCCTCCCTTGCTTCGTCAATTAAAAAAGTAATTATGGCGGATGAGATTGATCGATATCCGGAAAGTGCTGGAGATGAGGGAGATCCTTTAACCTTAGCCATTAAGAGGTCTGCTACTTTTTATAATCGAAAAATTATTATTACATCAACTCCGACTATAGAATCCATAAGTAGGATTAAGAAGCTATGGAACGAATCTGATCAGCGGCGATACTATGTAAAGTGTCCACACTGCAAAGAGCTCCTGGTCTTTAAGTGGGAGCAGATTGATTGGGATAAAGTGACAAATGATCCCAAAACCGCGATGTATATTTGCCAAGAGTGTACAGCTATCATTGAGGATCATCAAAAAATGTGGATGATGGCACCTGAAAATGGAGCTAAATGGATAGCGGAAAAACCATTCAATGGCACGGCTGGTTTTCATATCAACGAGTTGTATTCACCATGGAGAAGATGGTGGGAGATTGTTCGAGATTATTTAGAGGCTGCTAAAAATCCGGCGACGCTAAAGGCATGGATTAATACAACTTTAGGTGAAACATTCGAGGAGAAGGGAGATGCTCCGGAGGCAAAAAGGCTATACACAAGGCGAGAAGAATATAAAGCACAGGTTCCTATGGGTGCATTATTCTTAACTTGTGCGATTGATATTCAGAAAGATCGAGCTGAACTTCAGATATATGGATGGGGAAGAAACAAGGAAAGGTGGAGTATAGATAATCGTTTAATTATGGGCGCTATTGAAAAAGATGAAGTTCAGGACGAACTGGATAAGTTGCTGTACGAAACATTTGAACATGAAGCAGGTAATACGATGATGTTGAGTGTAGTTGGAATTGACTCTGGATACGCTACTCAAAAAGTTTATGATTGGGCTCGGAGGCATCCTCCGAATCGAGTACTAGTTTTAAAAGGTACAGATCATCAAGCCTCTATTATTTCTTCAGGTAAACCAGTCGAAATTAAGAAGAATGGAAAGCGCATCAACAAAGGTGTGAAAGTTTGGACAGTTGGAACGCATCTTGGAAAATCAGAACTTTATGGAAGTCTAAAAATGGATTTACCAACAGAAGAAGATTTAGCAAAACGTGGAGGAAGATATCCAGAGGGTTTTATACATTTTCCTATGCATTATGATGAGTCATATTTTAAACAACTGACTGCCGAAGCTTTGATTCCCAGAACTGTGAGGGGTTTTACCAAGTATGTATGGGTTAAAATTGATCCAAGAAATGAAGCACTTGATACTTCGGTTTATAACAGAGCCTGCGCTTCATATTATGGCTTTGATAGATTCACAGATTCTCAGTGGTCGAGGCTTGAAGAGGCGCTGGGAGTGGAAAAAGGTATGGTGACTTTAGAAAGGGGTAAAAAATCCCAACCAGTAGGATCTTCGATTAGAAGAAATGAGTCTCGAGGCAAGAATATCATCAAGTCTTCTGGATTCATATCAAGATAGAGTCACAAAAATGTGACGGTCATTTTGTTGAGCTGCCGGGACTGAGTTCATAATCTGGTGGCGAGGCGCTATGACACCAGAACAAATCAGACTCTACATTTCAGCTTTAGAGCAGGCTTTGTCCGACAATGTTCTAACTGTTGAGTTTGAGGGAAAGAAGACTTCCTTTGACAACGCAGACGGCATTTTAAAGCGCCTTAATTATTTTAAATCTCAATTAAATGCCACCAGTTATCCTGATCGAGGGCCTCGCCGAGTTACTGTCGTAACTATAGGGAGTAAAGGCTCATGAAGCTTAATTTTCTTGAGAGATCTGTCTCGGTATTTTTTCCGCAAAAAGCTTTTGATATGGCCAGGTCAAGATATAGAGGGTTTGAGGGTGCAAAAAAAGGCAAGCGCCTTGGCTCTTGGGGGGCCACATTAAAATCAGCAAATGCCGATGTCGGAGCAGAGCGAGACACTTTAATCGCAAGATCTCGAGATCTTGAGCAAAATGATCCTTTTGGAAAAGGAGCAATTGACTCAATAGTAGCCAGCGTGGTTGGGGATGGAATAATTCCGTCGCCATTTATTTTTTCATCTACTGATGAAGAGCCATCTGAATTGCAGAAGAAGAAAATGCGAAGTTTCGATGCTCTTCTTGAGGATTGGGCTGATACTACAAATTGCGATGGGGCTAACGAGCTAAACCTATACGGCATTCAAGGATTAGCGATGCGAACCATAGCTCAAAGCGGTATGTGCTTTGCTGTTCGCGAAAGAGATCCTGAAAATCCTTCCTTGCCTTTACGAATTTCTCTTTATGAGCCTGACCTGCTTGATATTAATAAAAACAACGACACTTCTGATGTCGTGATTTTTAAGGGTATTGAGATAAGTAAAAAAAACTGGAGAGTGAAGGCTTATTGGCTACTGGACGCTCATCCAGATGGCGATTTAAACGAATCATATATTAATAACTCTAAGCGTATCCCTATTGAAGATATATCAGCTCCATTTTTAAAACTTCGTCCTGGACAACGAATTGGTATTCCATGGGCGTACGCCGCGATGACTCGGCTTCATACTTTTTCTAAGTATGAACATGCGCAATTGATTAAACAAGAAGTCTCAGCTCTCGCAGTTACGTATGTTCAAAAACCCGACGATTCTGATCTTGAAACTGCAAAAGAAGAAAATTATTACGAGACGAGAGAGCCTGGTTCCAACATCTATTTAAACCGAGGCGAAACAGTTGTTGAGGCAAATCCTCCAACTGTGGATGGGTACGGGGAGTTTTCGCAAATTACTCTTCGCGGTGTTGCAAGGGCATTTGGTATTACATACGAAGAGCTCACTCAAGATTACTCTAATGTGAATTTTTCATCCGGTCGGATGGGATTCTTCTCCATGAATCGCAATATAAAGATGTGGCGAGCTCACATGCTTGAACCTATGTTCCTTCAAAAGATTTCGAAATGGATTATTGAATCAGCCAGTGTAAAGCTGGGGGATCTTTCTTTTCTTAGACTCAAATGGACACCTCCACGTCGCGAAATGATTGATCCGAGCAAAGAAATTTCTGCCAACGCTATTGCCCTGGAAACTGGGCAGACTAATTTGAGCGAAATCTATGCAGAGAGCGGGCGTGATTTTAAGAAAGCCATGATTGAGAGAAAAGCTGAAATCGACTTTTTAAATTCCCTTGGACTAGTTCTGCCGGGGGTGAATCTCAATATCAATATTACAAATATCGAGGATGAAAATGCCAAAAAAACAGTTTAGATCGCACAAAACTGAAAAGCGTACTGCTGAAGTTTCCTATAGGCCAGATTCTTTGAATGAGGAAAAGCGGACAATTGATTTTGATATGGCGACCGATACTCCAGCTGACTTTGGTGGATACTATGAAATTCTTGGGATGGAAGATGGGGAGCTGAGAACAAAGCGTTTAGATGATGGCATAGTGGGATTACTCGATAGTCATCCTCAAGTCCAATGGAAGAACCAGACAATCGATGATCATCTGGGAGCGGTTATAGCATGGCGAAGAGAAGGAAATAAGATTGTTGGTACTATTCTGTTTGCGGACGATGAGAGATCAGAGCGAGCCTTCAGGAAGGTTAAATCTGGAATTTTAAAAACAGGCTCAATTGGATACTTCGTTTACAAGCATAGAGATGCGTCTGGTCCAGAAGATACCAAGAAAACTTACAGAGCAATTGACTGGGAAATTGTAGAGTTTTCTTTGGTTAGTATTCCGAGAGATCCTGATGCGCAATCCCGTAATCAAACTGTCGAAAAGATTGAAACTATTATTATGGATGAAATTGAAATTAATCACGAAAGGAATAGTAATATGCCTCCTGTATTAGATGAAAAAAATCAGGCTGCTACAGCCGAACAATTGGAACAAGCACGTAAGAATGAAACTCAACGTGTTTTAGATATACAATCCGCGGTCAGAGGTGCGGGGCTCAGTGATGATCTTGCTAAGGATCTGATCGAGCGTGGAATTTCCATGGTCGACGCAAGTAGCATTATTATGAAAAAGATGATTGAAGCCAAAGGAGCAGAGTCGACTCCTTCTAATCCAACAATCACAATTGAAGAAGATAAGAGCCGCGACGCCCGCGTTGACGCAATGACTGCCGCTTTGGAGCATCGTATGGATTCTTCTGTGAAAGTTGATGGGCTTGCTCGAAACTTCGTGGGTTTATCTATGTTAGAGATTGTTCGCGAAGGTCTTCGTATGCAGGGAAAAGATGTGCGTAGGATGGATCGCGAAACTCTTATTCGTCAAGCTTTCCAAGGCACTTCTGATTTCCCAGTAATTACGGGAAATTTGATGAATAAACGGGTTAAAAAAGGATATGATCAAGTCGCTAAAAACTTCCTTCCTTTAATTAGTGAAGTTTCTCGAACGGACTTTAAGAAAGCATCCTCGGTATCTCTTTCTGATGCCCCTGCTCTTGAGAAAGTGAACGAGCATGGTGAAATCACAACAGGTAAATTCTCTGAAAGTGCTGAAGAGTACAAAATTGAGACCTATGCAAAACGGGTAGGAATAACTCGACAGGCACTTATCAATGATGATCTGGGAGTTTTTGAAAAAGTTGGACCTTCATTTGGAGCTGCGGGAGGACGACTTTTGCATAAGTTGATCTTCGATATTATCAAAAATAATCCAAAAATGGCAGACAGTAAGGCTCTTTTTCATGCTGATCATGGAAACTTACTCACGCCGGCTGCGGCAAGTTTGGAAGCTCTTATGGAAGCAATGCTGCCTTTATTGCGAAAGCAGACTACTCCTAAGGGAGAGTTCATGAATCTAAACCCGGCTTACATCGTTGTTGGCGCGGATCTCGAGGTCTCAGCAAGAAAGCTAATTACTTCAGTTACAGCATCTAAATCTGATGACGTGAATATTTTCTCTAACTCTTTAGAAGGCGTAATTGTCGAGGCAAGTTTGCCTAACAAAACTGCGATTGTGTCTGGACGAAAAGATGAAGTCGATATGATTGAAGTTGCTTGGTTGAATGGCCAAAAAGGCGTGAATGTTCAGCGTCGTGAAAACCCAGACACCCTCGGTGTTGAGTTCGATGTATGGATGGATGTTGGTGCAAAAGCAATTGATTGGAGAGGCTTGTTT
>JBCECD010000293.1:0-1775 GCA_039206745.1 Bdellovibrio sp.
TTCTTGTCTTTCAAGAAGCAAAACCACGCAGTTTAGATCTGAATTATTGGAACTACATGCATAATGGCGTTTGGTATGATCACAATCGCGATATTGGCGAATTTATTTCCTTTGGCTATATTCCGGGAGAAAGTTTGCTGGGCTATCAATATCGTCAAGGCGGAAACAAGTCCTGGCACTCTATCCGTTTTGCCATTTATAAAAGTCCTGAAAACAGAGACGGCGTTTTGTTGGTTGTCTCAGGAGTCAGAAAAAATGGTTCCCTGTCGACCTGTATGGATCTGAAAGCATCAGAAAATACTTTTTATCACTGCAATTTCACTCCAGGAGATATTATCAACTCTCGCCCTTCCCTCTCAAAAGAAGTCGTGCAAATTGCTGGATATATTTCTCTTTGCGCTGGCGATAATGAAGGGACTTGTGTCCGCCCCTCAAACAGTGAACTGCAAAAATATGGAAAGTCCTCTCTGGAGAGATCGGATTTGAATAGAATCCAGGAAGCTCTTAAAAGCCTTCGCCTCCGCGGCCAGAAGGCTGTCTTTGTAGAGCTTAATTAGGCTCCAATAGAAGCCCCTTTTTTTGTCTCTGTCTCAAGTTTAGACGTTTTTTAGGATCTCATCTCGAATTAAACAGACTCCTGCTGGCACGTTTTTGGAATAATTTCATGAGAATGCAAAAACACCATTGTCCGTAAGTGGAGGATTTATGAAGAGAGCGATCCTGTTAATCATGATGGCCTTTTATTCCCAAGGCGCTTTAGCTGATCAAGAAGCTCCTATTGCCATATCTCACTGCTATCACTGGCTTCAATCAAACCTTGGATATTTAAAATTTAAACTTGAGCATGCTCGGGATAATGACAATGAGCTCACCTTCTTTTCTAATCCTCAAACTCTCAACCAGGCTTGGGCCGGGAGAGGTCTTTACTGCGCACAGGCTCCTTCTGGAAGCTTTTCATACGGTGACCGAGTGATTCGTGTTGAATTTGTTCAAGATGTCGTCATTCTCGACGAGTATACAGGTACAAAATATTGTGGTCGTGGCGGCGGCAGCTTTACCACAGACTCTCAATGTCAACAACGCGATTGGGATGTGAAATTTTACGATAAAAATATGCGCTGGTATCTGATCAAAAGTCCTCAGGTTATCAAACGTTGGACTATCAATAGCCCTCAACTTATCAAAGAAGTTGAGTCTGATATCTTAGGAGCAATCAGTGATTACCGCGCTCATGCCAACAATGCCATTCGCGCGATGAGGCATGAATTAAGCTCTTTCGGTGAATTGACCTTCATCAATGGACGTTCTCGATAACAAGATAAGGACTAGGTTTATGATCAATATTAGAATTAAAACTATAGCTCTTTCTATTTGTGGCGTAATCAATATGACGGCGTTCGTGGCTTCAGCTAATATGCCTGATGATCCAGATATGCCCATTGATCACTGTTATCACTGGCTAAATGAAAGGACTGATAAATTTCTTACTTTTAAGTATCAGTATGCCAGTAAAAATGGTGGCGAGTTCTCGTTTTATACGACGGGTGGAAATGGTGCGGCTGCAGGTCCAGGGATCTATTGCGCCAAAACACCTATCGGCAGCTATAGCTATGGTGATCGTGTTGTACGAATTAATTTCGTTGATGATATTGTTATCTCGGACGGTAACAAAAAAATCTGCGGCATTAATGGAAGATTTTATTCCAATCAGGCGGACTGCGATAAAAAACCCGTCGATATCAATTTATTCAACTCCAATAGCGATTGGTATGTGA
>JBCECD010000293.1:1785-9379 GCA_039206745.1 Bdellovibrio sp.
TGTGATTCGGAATCCTAAAGCCGTTAAGTCTTGGAGTGCTAATAGTGATCAACTTGTTGCGGATCTTACAAAAATTAAAAGTGTCGCAGCAGGAGCTGCTTCAAGTCATATGGATATGACAATCATGCTGATTAAAGGTGAACTCAACACCATGCCGAAGAAAGTTTATATCAATTCTTCAGCTCGTTTGGATATTGCTGAAATTTTAAAAGATCCCAAAAAGGTCCGAGAGATCCCTATTCTATCGCTTATCGACATGATTGCCGCAGCTCCCGATAAAAGTATATCACCTGGAAATAAAAAGAAGCATTATGTGGATCATTTAGAAAGAGCCTTAAAAGATCAGGTTCTTTCCTTTGATGACTATATTCCTCTTTTAAATGCAAACAACGATGTCATGGAGGCTTTTAAAAATGCCATTGCCAACATCGATATGGGGAATATCAATAACTACAATTCCGTGACCTTGATTTCAGCTGTAGATAAGCTGAACATCACCATGTCTGTTCCCAAGATCCGGGCTCTATGGAAGTCTCTCTGGACTTCAAAAATGTCCTATGAAAGCCTTTTGAAAATGAACTTCAAAAAAGCAGGTGAAGTCCTGAAACAGTTTGACGCCTTTATCCCGCCGAACTCCAACATCGACGGACTTCAGGACAGCAACGTGGGATTTTTACTGACCTTACTAGACTCTTATCTTCCCTCAGGCAGTAACTATACAGATCTTACGGAAAAACTTTTAGGAAAATTGATCGAAGGACCTTATTTCTACAATGCAGATCTTATCTTCACAAACCTTAAGAACACCTCTCTCAATAAGGAAGATGCGGCCAAGCAGTTATTGGTGAATTTTTCAAGCCAACCTAACGCAAAATATGACCTATTAGCTACAGCAGCTCTGTTTGATCGAACAAGGAAGAGTCTTTCTTCAGATCAAATCAAAAGACTTGAAACCGAGATTGCAAAGCTGTCTCTTAAGGTCAATTCTCGCCTTTCTTATCTTTTGTTGGAAGACTATAAAGGCGGTCAACTCAAACTTCCTCCTTTTGTTTCAAGAACCTTATTCTTGAACAAACTTGTTGAGCGCTCTATTTCAGAACGGTCTTTGGGAGCGAATACGACAAATACTTATCGCATGATCCTGTCGGGGTATTACTCTGTTTTTGCTAAAGACTTCCAGACAGATGATGCTTCTGCTAAAAGGCGTGCAGAAAAAGAAGCTTCGTCTTACTTCATGCAATTGGCGCAGATTTTACAAAACTCCAAGGAAGGACGGTATGCCTACGCCAGTTGGCAAAATGCTCATCTCTTTGAAGCCTCTATGCGCTACAAGGCGCATCCTGTGGAGTCAGGTATAGACTATTACAAAGACGGCAATGCCGCTGCGGATCTTCAAATCGAGCGTTTTGTCAGTGAGAGCTTTGATTCCAGTATGCTTCTTTACCTGGTTGAAAATATTAAAAGTGGTGGTGTGATTGGGAAGAAGTCTGAAGGTTTACTGGAAAAAATGTTGGAGAACTATATCTCTCCTCAATTCCAAAAGTTTATCGAAACAAAAGAATTTGTTGTCACTGATATTGAACGAAGAATCTGGTCTAACTTCTGGAAACATCCGGAATATGCAAACTCAGGAAATATTCGTTCAGATCTGTGTTCGTTTAATCAGTTTTTGCATTCTCAAGAGGCGGTGATTTCATCAAAGCTTCCTGTTCTGTGGAAATCTGTAAACGATGTTAAAAATAAAATTTACGCAAGATGTTCAAATTAAGGAGATTGTTTATGAACTCTGTCAAAACACTTTTTGCGGTGGCATTTTCCATATCAATGATATCCACATCCTCCTATGGATCTTCAGCCGTTCATGATTACTTTGCCATGCAAGGTCCTCGTGGCGAAAAAATGGTGTTATCGACACAGGGAACACAAAACTACACTTCTCTGGCTAATATGGATTTGGCCCCTCGAGGTTCCGCAGCTCTCACCTCCTCTGGAGATCTTGCCACAACAGGGATTAAGTACATTATTCACGCTGCTTCCGGGGCAATGATGAATTCGACAGATAAAACAGCTCCTTCCCTGGAAGGGGTTCGTCTCTCCGTTATCAATTCTATACGGATTGCTGAAAAAGAAGGAATTAAGAAGCTCGCGATTCCTCTGATTGGCGGAGGAATTTTTTTAAGATCTTTGAATATTTCAAAAGAGGAGCTCGCCTATTCCATTATCCAGGCAGCGCGGTCTGCAAAATCCTCTGTTCAATTGGTGTTTGTAGCCTATAACGCCTCAGATTCCGAGGCCATGCAATACGCTCTGGATAAAGATTCAAAAGCTAAAGCTAAAACCACGACAGAAGGCGATTGGGACTGGCTTATAAAAATCTGGAAATATATTCTTAAGACCTTTGCCTCCTCCTCGCAGAATTTTGCAGCCAAGGCAGAGCTTGTTCAGGGGTCTATCGTGGATTTCAAGGTCCATAAGGCTGAGGCTATTGTGAACGCTGCAAATATGGAAATCAGCTTCGGAGGGGGCATCTCCGGTGCTATTGGACAAGCAACTAATGAGAGTGGCTATATTGATGACGCTGCTGGGATTCTTATTAAAAATTATTACCGCCAAAACCATATTAAATGGAGTGCTGAATGAAAAATTATTTTCTATTTTTTATTCTATCTCTAATAGGAAGCCTATCCTATGCAGCACATCAGTATGAAGATATTGATACATGTTATCATTGGCTTGAGCCTAGTCAGTTACGGGCAAAGTTAGATTATGCCCGGAGCAACAATGGGAAACTGGCATTCTATGGGAATGGGCCTATTTATTGTTGGCGCAGTCCTTTAGGCGCTGTCTCGAGATGGGAGATTCATGGCTCCTATCTCATTCGTATCAAGTTTAAATCTAATACAAAAGTAGCGCATGCCCCACGGGGTAATATTGGATATATGATGTCCATTGCGCCCGTTATCTACTCAAATGATAATAGCTGGCACGAGTACACCATCACACCCGAAGCTGTCGAGTCGTGGTCTGTGTTTCACCCCCGTCTCTTGCAAGAAATGACAGCAGAGTTAAAACACTACGCGAGTGATGATGTTAATGAGAACGATGTCTTTTATCCTTTTCAATACTTTAGCCTCTCTTATACAAAAGATCGGTATGATCAAGCCATGGCTCTTTTCCAGACAGAAATAAAAAACGGCCGAACCTATATTGGCGGAGAAAAACCTGAAAATCACTTTCTGACTAAAATGAAGTTGCCTTGGCAAAAATATGTCGCTCGAGAAAAGGTCTATAAGAAGACTCAACTCGACAAGATTAAAATTATTCAAGCCAGCTACGGCGAGAACTTATCGAAACAAAATCGTGGCAATGCCACAGTCAAAGCCGGAGAGTTCTGCGATGATAAATATTTTTGTAACTATAAAGTGAGCTCTCGTTTTATCGATGATCCAGATCCAGATTCAATAAAAAGTTTCACTATTAAGTGGATCTGCGGAGATGATAAAAACGACATCAAAAAAATTGATATGCCGGCCCCTGCAACCGACAAAATTCTGGAATTAAGTTGTTTTGAGTAAAAAAGATATTTTTTTATACAAACTGTACGTTAAGGAATACTATGAATTTTAAAGTCAAGCTGTCTTCTACATTTGTATTGATATCACTTTATTCGTTCTGTACGTATGCGAGTGGACAGCAGTGCTCGGAGGTCTTGGAGGCAAACAGACTTCATCTGCTCAGAGAGATATACCCTTCTGACGAGTTCACATTTGGCCAGGAAAAAAGGCCTTATCTTCTGGTAAAATATGATGACTCAAAGGTCTCGACATTTGCGTACAAGGAAGTTCAAGAGAACACCGTTGAAATCATCCACGTTGCCACTAGAAATGAATATGGACATATCATTTGAAGATTTGTAAATCATGGCGTGTTTGATTTTGCCAATATTCGCCATGGACGTATCGGTGAAACTTTTCGCAGACCCAGTGAAGTTGCCGGCAACAGGGGATTTGTCTTCTGGGTGGGAAAAGAAAGTATTGAAAAATCTTATCCTTCTATCAGGAGATTCTTTTCTGGCAGTGTGAACTATAATCTTCCTGCCTTTGATGGCTCCTCGGCAAAACTCCTCGTTGAACAAGAGAATGGAGAATTATTAAAATTTAAGAGCAAAACCTCCCCAGCCTTTGCCCCCAATAACCAATTTTTTGAAGGAAAAGTGGTAACCATAAGAGAGGATGGAAGCGAGCAGTTTTTCTTGGAAAATCCTCAAGGTGTCCGCGTGCCACTCGAAGTAGACAGTGAAGGAAAAATGTATGCAGAAGGATATTCGTGCGCAACATCTGTGGCACGAGCCCTTAAGGAGAATTTTAATATTGATCTTCCGCATACGGCATCAGCAAGAAACTTGGCACGTATTCTCAACTCCGGAAATCTTGGATTCCCCGACTCCTCTCCTCAGGCCATTATTCTCTATGGGCCTGATAAAAAGAATGTGAATTTATACAATTCGTTGCCTGCTCCTCTCGAGGCGGCCAAAGGCGAAGCTCTAAATCCGCAACAAGATCGAGACTCGATAGCATCAGACATGCAAAATGAAAAGACGTCACAACAAAACGGAGCTTTGAAATGGCTTATTAATAAAATTAAATCATTATTTTAAAGATGTTAATTAAATACTGAAGTGGTTTGTATATGAAGATATTGTTGAAAAAAATAAATTTAATTCTGTTAATTAATCTCCTCGCGGTTTTTACTTTTGCTGGCGAGCCCCGACAAATAGCCAAGGGAGCTCAAGTTGAAGTTCCTCCGGATATGCATCTTGTTACGGATCGAACCGGAGCACGCTGGCTATTGCCTCTCGATATGGATACTCCACCTGAACGCGAAGTGGTGATCGCATATTATAAGGCGAAAAAGGAGCCACAACTTCTTTATAAAATCGGGACTCACCGAGTCCTCGATACAGCTCTATCCTCTGAGGACACCGTGGTTTCCACTGATAAAGAGGACTCTCGCAATCTCATGAGGAAAATTCCCCAGGCCTTTGCTGAGGTTCTCTATCTCGAAAAGGCCGCTAACATGCATGCTAATAACAGTCGAGATCTGCAAAGTTTAGGGCTCTTTGGGCCAGCTCAATTCACGACTTTTAAGGTTCCCTACATTCCCATGCCAGTAAGCGAATTTGAATTCGCAAAAATATCCAATTATGCCGCAAAACAGACCAGGGAATTGCTGGAGTTTCAAAAAGAAGGTGTGCCCTATATTCGTTTCTTTATACATCCCAATTATGTGAAATCCTATGAGGATCTGATTGGGAAATTTGGTATAGTCTATCACTATGAAGGCATCACTTCGTCAAGCCCCCGTTCACTCATTGTTATTGATCCCGACGACTCAGCAAAGGTTCACTGGATAAAAGTCAGCCTCCATAAAAAACTTGATGGCTCCGTTCGCATTAATACTGATAAAAAAGCACGTCGCGCTATTATCATGAGTGAGGCTATCAATGAAGTTCCTAAAGATGTCATGGAAAGCTATAAACTTTCGTTCATGTTGGAGCCCGCAGCCTTTCAACCCAAATGGAAAATCGCCTCGACTATTCACCGTGAAGTAGATCCTGAGCTGTTACATCCGGCTCCAGGTACGCGCTGGATACCCGCTTTTATTCTACAAAATACAGGAGATGATGCTGTTCCTGAGCTGAATTTGAAAGATATGATCCATCTCAGCGGCATGACTCCTGAAAAATTCGTTGATCAAAAGATCATCCGTCCCCTTCTTTTTTCATACCTGAACATGGGCATTCGTGAAGGTCTTCCTGGCGAACTGCACACGCAAAATTTCTACTACAAGCTGGTTAAAGTAAAAAATGGTTGGCTGCCCACAGGCGAGGTTAAGTTCAAAGACAACGACGGATTTCGTTATGACACAGAACTAGCCCTGCGACAAAAGCGAGGGATGCGATTCTTCAGTGAATTCGATGAGCCCTTCTTTTGGGGTAAGTTTTCAAACACTTTGGGGTTAGGTCCCGAAGGCATTCCTTTCTTGGGAAGTTGGTATTATAAACTTATCAGAAATGTAAATGGCTTTGAGACCTTGTCAGCATATATGCTGCGAGCCTTGCAAAAAATTGAGACTGAAGGAAATTGGACTAAGGAGAGAATTCAACTCCTGTTTGATGATATTGCAGCTCAAGAGGCTAAAAAAATAACCGGAGTGCAGATTGACTCTTCTGACTATGGTTACGCTAAAGACAAAGGCCTCAATAAAATTCTCAATATCTATAGAACTCGCCTCAGCGGAGAAGCCGACACTGCGCAGAGATACGATGAGGAGTTACAAAAAGAGCTTGCGGAGGAATGGCGCCGCTTGCGTGAAGAATCGCGGGCATCTGCTCTTCGTCGCACTGTGGGTAAGGATACTTACTACTTGCTTCATGTCATGTCTGATGGAGCCATGGTGATCGAAGCACGAACCCCCAAAACATCCATCAAAAATCCAGACCCGACCATTGGGTTTGCAGTTTTAGAGAGTCAAAATACTTTGATAGGCCGACAAAAAGAGGATCACTTCAAAAATATTTTAGAGAAGAAAGGGTTTTGGCGTGGCCCAGGAGGACGATGTGAAAATGTTTTATAAAAGTGAAAAGGTGTCCCCGACAAAAAGACTTATAATATTTTTTGTTGCATTTCAGATTTCGATACTAGCGTATGCTAATGGCGAAAAGTGCGAAATTGTTTTTTCTACAGATAGAGATCTCATTGCCGCTCCAGAGGCACGAAAAGATCGAAAAAAGTTAGCGCAAGCCCTGGTGGATAGTAGTAATGACCTCAATGCCTATAACGTAAAATGGCAGACTAAAGCTGATAAATACGCGGGACCTCTTCACACAGAAGGTGAGTTTTTAGTTGTGGGATATAATAACAATTCCCCGGCTTTCAAAAGATGGCTTGAAACAACGGCCAAAGAAACTATTGGCCTAGCTGTGACGGAACTCCCCGAGAGCCCTCCTGGCACTGCAGCACTCAGAGTAGGAAGTCGGTTCTATTCTTATAGAGCAGTAAGAAGTATTGCTGTACCTGGAGTTGAGATGGAACAAAGGGGCTCCTCCTATATTTACACCGAAGCCTCTTTCCGAGTCACGCCAAAGGAAATGGCAGAGATTGAGCGTTTTATCAAAGCTCGAAGATTCGGAAAAATTGTCTTTCAAAGAGATATGCGTCCTAACTTAAAAAAGGGGACCCCTATTGCTCCCGAATTCGATCCTTATAAAATTGGTTTACAATATGAAAGCTGTGCCGCCGCCTGCGCCAGCTTTTTTAATTCAATGTGGTTAGAGCATTTTGAGAACAACGAAGTCCTGACTAATCTTGCTAAAAGATTGAACTTAAAACCTACTTATGTGGCAAAAAGATTTATCTGGGAAAATGCAAGAAATCCCCACCTGCTGTCCATCAATCTGATAGGAATTAATATGTCAGAAAATCAATTGGAAGAAAACTTCATTGGCAAAAATGAGTGGGGCAAACTAAGAGGATTGCCTGTCTACGGTTTTATACCAGATCCTGTCGATGGAGATACGAACACAATACGGAGC
>JBCECD010000293.1:9389-9714 GCA_039206745.1 Bdellovibrio sp.
ATTTATTTCGCCACGTCATTCACGACATATTAAGATATGACTCGATGTTTTTGGCTCCGGGTCAAGTAGCGGTTGAAGAACAAGTTGCTGCGGATAAAATGAAACTCGCGTTGGAGCAATTCTTTAAATTAGCGCAAGAATTTCACTTTGAGCTTCTCATAGTGTTCCATCCTCTCGAGAGTGAAATCACTCTTCTTTTAGGATTTCTGACATGAGAAACTCATTGAGATGAGGGTATTTATCTAAGTAAACATACCCATAAGGAGATTCAAATCCAGCGTCCATCTGCTGGATTTCTTCTTTAGAAAGTGGGCGGGATAAAGAG
>JBCECD010000294.1:0-7969 GCA_039206745.1 Bdellovibrio sp.
TGATAACGAAGTAAAGCGTGTTATCGACTATCTGATTTCTACGGTCATGGAAGTAAAATAACCCAAAGCCGATCATTACTTACGTCCTTGGTATTTCTTTTGCTTAATAAGCAATCGAATTAGAAGGACGTGTTTAAAATGCTTTTCACCATTTCGGGCATTTCCTTTTTTCATAACTGAATAGGATATAGACACCGAAATGGTGGGGAGTTTTTATGAAGACAAACCTTTTAATGATGGCGTTCGCATCACTTGTGATCGCTGGATGCAACGTCAAATCAAGCGATGACGTTAAAAAAGAAACTGACGAGATTATTAAAAAATCTCAACAGGACATGGATGAGCTGACCAATTCTTTATATCGTGGCGGTCAACCTGGAAAAGTCACGGTCAAAGGTATCATCGTCAAAAAAGATGGCGACAAAATGCTTTTGGATGAAAGAATTAAAATCGAACAAATTGGCGGAAAAGGAAACCGAGGTGTTTCTCAAACGATGGTTTCCGAAAAAAACAAAGCTGTTCTTTCGGAAACTTCAGACGTTAAAGTTCTTTCGTCTGCAAGTGAGTCAAAAAAATATATCAACCTAGGTTGTGAAAACCTGACGGCTGAAGAAACCGAAGGTCTTGAGCAAGACTCTGATAAAGCACTGACTGATTCGGTTCTGTCTTTGTCTGCGAAAAAGATTTTTGTTTGCGGATCTCCGCAAATTTCTCAATCCTTTGTTTCGTTGTCGGCAGATCAATTAGTTTTGAAAAACGCTTCTCTTAAAGTCAAAGCAATGGTTGGAAGCCTGAATGTATCAGCTTCAAAAATTGAATTGAATGGATCGAACTCAATCGAGACGAACGGAATTGAAGCGACAATTAGTGTTATGGATGCACCTTCATTGGATTTATTGGTCGCTAGTGAAATTTCTGGTGAAGGAACTTTGAAAGTTGCTTCCATTGGTGGAAACTGCGTTCAAAAAGACGAGAAAAAATAAATATTCGCTGAACAATTCAGAATCAAGAGCCTAGCCCGCAAAGCTAGGCTTTTTATTTTTGGGGGGGGCTTTAAGGCCCCAACTCCCCCTAGGAAAAGGCTTTCTTATATTATCCACCCCTACGGGAGCGATCCCCAGCGGTTTCGGAATAATCCATTTAAACCTCACCTAAAAAGGAGGTTTCTATGAGTCAGAGAAAATATAACGAGAAGATGGTCTTGCCGTTCACGGCGATACCTAACATTTTGGCCAGGGGACGGTTTTTAACGAATGTTGAGAAGCTAGTCCTATTCTATATCGCAAGCATGGGGCCTATGGGCCTTACCATAAGCACCAAAGTATTTAGGCAGGAGCTTGCACCGCTCGGCACCACGGGGCTACTGCGGGCCATAAAGAGGCTTGTGTTCTTAGGCATGATCAGAATCGAGAAAGTCCCCAAAAAGCAGGGCGACCCACCCTACAAAAAGCCGTGTTACCGCTATTTTTTCGTAAAAGACCCGCTTGAATGGCAACACACCATAGACTTTAGGGTGAAGATAAAAACTGAAATCGAGAGAATGGAGGAAAAGTCAGCAATCTCGTTTAGGCATGAGGTTTTCCTCGACGACAAAAGTCTGAATGACGCTTTCGAGAAATGGCTCATTTCAATAAAAGGAAAAGGTTTTGAAGAAAAACCGCAGACGCCTGCGGTTTCGCCTTATCAGGAATCACAAAAATGGATCAAAAAAACTGAACGCCTTAAAAATGGTGAACTCACTTTTTTAAGAATCGCCGACGATGCCATTTCGTACAGTAGCTATCTCGAAAATCACGCCGAGGGGTCTCTCATCTGTCGAGAAAAATCGGAATATATGATGCTGATCTTTGACCGATATGAAGATGCCTGCCAGTCGCCTCAAGATGAGCGAACTCGCAAGGATATTGAGTGGATTCAGGAGATGAAACAAAAAGGAATGTTGGCAGAAGAAATCTCTCGGGAATTACTTCGTGAAAATACTAAACGCCAAAAGGAATCAGCTAATGGGGGTGTCTCGTCGGTGCCAATTGCTGAATCTTGACCGAGATAAACTGTTGCCAAGTAAAAAAATAATCTTCAGGCACTCGGTATAAACGCATCAGGTACATCAAGTTTCGAGCCTGAAGATTCACTTCGCCAGATTCGACCCATCGAATATCGACGCCAGTTTTTTGAGCTACATCACGCACAGATAGTCCGGCCCGAGTTCGAGCGACACGGAGAAATCGTCCCTGTTCTTTTTTAAACCAACGAGTGTGTTTTTGTTCCGGCTTATCAAAGCATTTCCATGAGGCGACCGAGTTCACGCAGACCTAGCCTCGTAAGATATAGAGACTAATTCTTGAAACTCCCAAGGCGTTCCATTGCTCCAGATTTTTTCTTGCTGGTCGCTCCATTGATTTTTCTCGATTGAACACCGTCGAGCATGAGCCAAAAATAAAAGGATTTTTACGGCGTATGCACCGCAGACCTCGGGGCGTGAATCGCCTTCGGCAGATTTAAACCAGCCTGTGACCTCTGCGGAATTTGCACCAAAAAGTTCAACTTCTAAAAATGCCAAGCTCTTTAAAAAATAAAGGTCGCTATACCGATGTGAAACTGCCGACATGACTCCGATAGGGTCATCAAGCTGAACACGTTTGGTCGTTTTAACTTTTGCGATTTGGTTTTTTGAATTACGAAACAGTGAACCGATTCGCTCAAAAATTGCGTTCAAAACCAAGGCAACGGCAGTCACGATGCCCCAGCCAACAAAGGCACCTAGCAAAATATATCCGCCGTAAAACAAAAGAATGAATCCGAAAAAGAAAATATAAATCACAGAGACCTCCTAAGATCTTAGCGAGCCGATTTCACGGCTCGCTAAAGTTGGCCCCTTATTTTTCAACCCAGATATTGAGCGACGATTGACCAATGGGAGTCGAACGCATGGTCGTGCCGTTGTAGTTCGCATAGTCCCAAGCCCCAGCGGTCACGCCCAGACGCTTGCCGTTGATCGTTGAGGCCATGCCCCACATAAAACTCTTGGGCGTGTTATTGGGTTGTGAACACATCATCATCCAACGCGGATAGTTGCCAGCACCGCCTAGGTTCGGAACGAACGAATAAATACTGTCGTTCGACTCCCAAAATACAGATCCCGCATAGGGCTGTGCATAGGCGGTTGAAGCCACCGCCGACCAACTTAAATAAGTCGGATTGCCGGAATAAGTTAGAAACTCACCATCGTCGCTTGCGAAATTGACGTTGGGATTGCACCAATTTTTTCCGCCTTGTCGTTTTGAGCGGAACAAATCAAAGTTCGCACCGGACGGCGAAGCGTCCGAAGAGAAATGCGTCGAGGCTTTAATCCCAAAATAATAACCGTCGGTCGCTTCAATGATGGCACCGTATTGATTGATGTAGCCAGTGCCAAAGCTCGATGTGATTTTTCCGTTCGCGCAAGTGAATGAATAACTCGTGTGGGTTCCATCTTCATAGCTGGACGGCATATTCGAGTTCGACCCCTGCATTTGAACTGTCGCCACTTGCATCGTGCCAGTCGGTGAAATCGAAGCATTAAGCATCAGTGTGCCAGCATTCATCATCACCGGATTGATCAGGATAAGGTTGTAATCATACTGTGCCATCGCATCGGCGGGGCAGGTCGGGTCTTTGATCCCGATGAAAAGTCCGTTCACGGACTCCCAGCCACTTTCGACCTCAAGATAAAATGCACTGGCTATGCTCATCGCCGAAGCTGATGGGTTTCGTTGCGTAAACTCTTCGCCCGTGTGGACTTTGTAGCCGTAATAACCGCCAATCGTGGGTGATCCGCCACCACCCCCGCCGTTACCGCCACCATTTCCACCGCCATTGCTAGGGGCCGTTGATGTTCCGCCACCGGAGCCACCACCACTTCCGCAGGCCGATAAAATCAGCGTCACTAAAACCATTGAAATCATTTTTTGCGTCTTCATAAAAACCTCCTGTGATTTTTAAAAATCAGTTACCTACGCAAGCCACCACATGAGCGACAGATGCGTGAAGCTAGGTCGTGATCTAAGCAAGCAAACTCGATATGAACTTCGTTGCCGACCTTCGAGAAACCGCCACTGGACATATTTGAATAAAGCCTATCCATCGCGTCTTGGGCGTTTGCATGAGAATCAAAAATGTAAATTGCGACTGTTCCCATAAAATCCCCTTTAATTATTTTTGGACGTGCTTGCGCACGACGATTTCAAAAATCCCCGAGAGCAGATTTTCATGCTCACTGTTTGCCATCGGTTTTTCTTCAACGCCGTAAACAAGCATCGAAATGCTGACGTTTAGACCTTTGCAGAGCTTGTCTGCGGTCTTCATGCTGATTTCACGGCCCACGAGGGCGTTGTGAATTGTCGAGCGTGGAAGTTTGCAACGCTTGCTTGCTTTTTGAAGAGTCAAATTTTGATCTTCGAGTATTTTTTTGAGGTTCTTGCTCACGCAAGGCGGTCTATCCATCTTACGGAAAAAATCGGATATTCTCTCTAGGGAATCCAAGGGTTTCCCACTTGCTGACGGATTTCCCACATCTTGATAAGTCGATTTATTTTTACTCACACCGCACCTCGCAGTACGAGTACGCCGCACCTGAATCAGAAGATCCACTGGAAGTACAACTTAAAAATTAAGTCGAATATAAACGCATTTCATTGATCCGAAACGGATCGCCGATCCAAAGTAGATCGCAATTTTTATTTCAATAAGTGAGATAAAAAATCCAACTCACTGACACGGCCTACGGCCAAAGCTCATTGGCTTTTTCAGAACAAAGCCGACAAATCTCTAGTTGTTCTGTGAAGGTCTGTTCCTTGCGGAAGGGAAACACCTTAAAATTACGTCCCTCGAACTCGACAATCCCAGTCCAGTTCTTCATGCTAGGGTCGCCTTCATAGATATAAAACCGCTTTTTACCCCAAACATTCTCTTCGATTTCGACCAATCCATAGATCATAAGTGACCTCCTATCACTCACATCAAAAAATGACGTGTACCCTTAAAATCTCAATATAATTATTCAGCATATATATTTACCCCCTCCAAATCCGACCCCTCCGAAAATAAAATCACTCATCCACATCCAAATCTGATGTCTCAACGTCCGTCTCCTGTTTAGCTCTGGAAAGTAAAGATAAGAAAAGCTGAGTAAGGAGTACCTTGTTGTATTCGTCTTCTTGAGTCAGACGAATACAGTCCTTGTTTTTATTTTTCTCCGGATCCAGCTCGATAAGGCCCAACTGAATTAAACTTTTTAGACCCCGTTGAATGGAGTTGTACGAAAGCCCGAGCAGGCGTTTCAGTTGCTCACGGTTGATAACAACAATCTCGGGGCCTTTGGGGTGAGGGTATTTATCGGCGACCCATCTGAGGTAGCTGTAAAGCCTAAAGGCGTTATCGGGGACGACGTGGGCGTGAAAGAACCAAAGTTTTGCGTTTCTCATATTGAGATAAATGGAAGAAACCGAATCCATTTACGAAAAATATGGGACGAACCAAGACCTTTAAGAAAACGGCCTCTGAATGGCTCACAAGGGTCGCCATTGCGACGTTTTACCTAATGCCTTTGGCAATGGCTCTTCGCTGGCATTACACATTTTTAGTCTTATTTTGTGTCATGGGGCTTTGCTATTGGATTGTTGCATATATCGCACTTTTCAAGGAGCCGTACAAAAGTGGCAGGGCTTTTCCAAATCGAAATGACGACGGCACCTATCGGTATCACGATGGACACGCCATCAGTAAAAAGGCAGAGAAGAAAATCAGTGACTACAGTAAAAAGGGCTAATCAAAAAGAACAAAGACGTTTCATGTGGCCACATGAATAACCCCAAGGGTTAAGACGCTTTTTTATATTCTGCTAAACCGCTTTCAATTTTACGAATTGAGCCACGCACACTTTTAAATCTCTCAATGGCTTCAAAGGCGACCTCTCCAGAGGCGATAACCTTCGATAAATTATTTAACTCCTTATTGAGATGCTCGTATTCAAATTGCAAAATCAATTGCTGATACTCTGCCTTCGGAAATCTTTCACGCAAGACCTTCACGTTGAGCAGTCTGTCCGAAGCTAAATCAAAATACTGTTCGCTCAATTCAATGCCGATGAAGTTTCGACCAGTCAGCAGGGCCGCGATCCCAGTGGTGCCGGAACCGAGGTATCCATCTAAAACCGTATCGCCTTCTTTTGTGAACGCTTGAATAAGGGCCACCATCAATTCGATAGGCTTGACGGTGAGGAGTTCATTGCGAAGCCCCTCCACAAGATTACCTTGGATCGAATACCCTTGGCCCTCGTCAACACCGAAGTTCTTTTCAAGATGCGTTGGCTTGGGGTGAGCAAACACTTGGTCAAGAAGACTTGATGAGCATTTTCGAGCGAACTTTGCATCATTGCCGAGCAATTCTTCAACAACGCTTGTGCCATCCCAATATGCGTGAGTCGGCGAGCGACGTTTGCCGTCAATGCAATAGCTCGCTTCGCCACCATTGATGAGGCCCGTTCCGTATTTTTCAAAGTTCTTTGCGACAGTAAGGCCTTTCTCGATAGGCTTTCTCGCAATCAAGATAGGCTCGAACGCTTTCGCAAATCCATAAATTGGATTTTCAATTTTTTCGCTGAATGGATTTTCACCGAGAACAGCTTTGCGACCCGACGCCATCCCTTTGCCGTAAAACCATGCCCCAAGGTCAATCACCTCTAGCCCTGCGCACATTGCACAGATTTTGAATAAACCCATGTTCGGCCCAGAGCAAAATCCAACATAAAATCCGCCAGGTTTTAGAACTCGCATGACTTCTTTGAAATAGTCAACGCCAGGAAATTGCTTGTCCCATTCTTGGCCCGCGATCCCGCGGCCTTTACGGTCGTAGGCTTTTCCTTCAAGGCAGGATTTTAAAAACTCCTGCACGTCAAAGTCGGACTCGTTCATCCCGTAGGGCGGGTCTTCAATGACCGCCTTCACAGAATTATTTTGAACATGCTCTTTCAAAATCGAAACCGAGTCGCCTTGATAGAGTTTTACGGACTGAGCGTTGAGAGAAAAATTGAGTGGCTTCATATTAAGCCACCTTTTTCTGAGCAAGTTTACGTTGAGAAACCCACTGATTGATTTCACTCAAGAGACTGTCGAGCATCACCCATCCCATATCAGAAACGGCTTGTGCTTCAGGTAAATCGGCCTTGAGTTCTTGAAAAGCGATTGTGAGTTGAGCGATTGCCATGTCCGCTTTTTCTTCAGGCGTCTTTTCTTTGCGTTCAGCAATTTTCACAACCTGAGCGGAAGCTTGCTCCAAAACCGCAGGCGTCTGCGGTTCGACAACTTCTTTAGAAGTCGCAGATGATTTTACATTTCCTTTTTTCGACTCTGGTTGATGTTTGCGAACAAGGCTTTGAACCTCTTTAAACGTCATGCCTGAGAGTGTTTTTGAGCTGAATACTTTAAGAAACTCCGTCAGCTCTTTTTCTGGAAGCCTTGCAATTTCAACAAGCGAAGAAATACCTATGTTCAAACTTGCTAACTTAGGATTTTTTGCGACGCGGATATACTCTTGCACTCGGCGTTCTTGCAAGCCAAAGCGGGTCTCAATGAATGAGTAGAAGGCTTTCGAGCGATTTACTTTCGATGAACCGCTTGTTTTATTCTCTTTAAAATACGCTTCAAATCCTTCACGCAAAAGAAAGAGATTTCTTCCAAGCGTGATGTCCAACTTGGATTGCTCCTTCATTACGACATCAATTTCATCAATCCCTTTTTTGATGGCGGCTCTGCTTAAGAGCGTCTCCGTAATAAGAGAGTGATATTTTACTTTGCGAACTTCTACGCCGTTCGCCTGAGCTTCGGATTTTTGGGTTCCGATAACCGCTTTTTTCGTTGCCATTGTAGGCTCCTTTGTTTTTGTGGGAGAACGAAATGCTCGCCCTTAAAAACCAGCCTAAAGTCGAACGCAT
>JBCECD010000294.1:7979-9322 GCA_039206745.1 Bdellovibrio sp.
GGCGATCAGGCATTGCGAAAGCTGGCGATAGATGTCGAACGCATTTTCAAAAAATGGAGCCTTGAGGTACGTGGCCAGACCTCGAAAAATGGACTTCAAAAATCGCTGAGTTTACTTATACTTAGATCATGGGTGAAAATCAGAAAACCAACAAAGACGCCGAGCAAATAATCGCAGAACTTGATGCAATGATTGAAGACACACGTCGGCCAAGTTGCATTAAGCCCGATTGTCTAAACCACAAACCTGAAACCCGCGATTGGGACACAATTATCCGACGCGGATTTTACTTCAACAAAGCCCAAAACAAAAAGCTCCAGCGTTTTCAATGCACACTCTGCGGTTCAATTCTTCGCTTTGAAGAACACTCTCCAACAAAGACCGTTCGCAAAGACGCAACTTTGCCTCACAAGATTCTCAATGATTGGAAAGAGCCTAAATCACAAAAACAACTCGCCAAAGATTTCAATGTTTCACACAAAACTTTGATGGAAGTATTGGATGAAGTTGCCGACTACCTAGAGGAGTCATGGCTCGTCACGCGTGCAACCAAGCAACCCGAAGACTTTTTTGTTATCGAATTGAATGTCGGAAGAAAAACCAAATTTCATCACACGGTTTTCTTTTCGTTTAATGTCGTGAGCGGAATGATTGATGGTGTAGAGGTCGCGCCGTTTGCTGATTCCGAGGGTCGCGTCCGTCAAATCAAAGAACTCATGTTCACACTATATAAGGACACGGCCACCTATAAAATCATCGGCCCCAATAGCTACGAAGGTTTTGATTCAGTTCAAAGCACGCATGAGACCGAGATAAATCTCAAAGTTTTCGACGCTCTTGAGTTCGACAAATGGCAGTCGTTCAAAAGCGAGCATGAAGTTCGACAGAAGATGATTCTCTTCGCCTTGGTTCACAACAACCACATCAAGCATTTAAAGAAGACGGCCAGCAAAGTCGCTTAAGGCCACACGTACCTCAAGCTTCCATTTTTTAGTTCATCGTATCGCCAGACAATAATTTGGTCGGCGACGCACGGCCATTTCATCTAGGCCCAGCAGTCCCACAACATATCGCATCGCAATAAAAAATTGTCCCGCTCTGGGACAATTTCATTTGATTGGCCCGCCATTTTTATCTCAAATGTACAAACGCTAGCCCCGCAACCAATTTTCGTAATGGTTAAAAACAGAAAAATCAAAAACAATAAATGTTCTAAGTACTTAAAATGACTCAAAAAGAGTTTTGTCAGTCAGGTCTGAAAGATCGAGAAACGTCGCCAAATTTCACTGGTTTGCTACTTTCTTGCTACTTGGCTCAGAGAACCTCTGAGCCCTATGAAAGCC